>JAKATE010000049.1 GCA_021828085.1 Thermoplasmata archaeon
CGCATCCTCTCCCTCTACGGCCCGGGAAGGTCCCCGAGGGAGGCTCCGGAGGGGCACCGGTGAAGCGGATCGGGGTGGTGGACACCACCTTCGCAAGGGTCGATCTGGGAACGATCGCCGTGAACAAGCTGCGCTCCCTAGAGAGCCACCTCAAGGTCGAGCGGACCACGGTCCCGGGGATCAAGGACCTCCCCGTGGGGGCCCGCCGCCTCTTCCGCTCGGGCGCGGAGCTGGTCATGGCGCTGGGCATGCCGGGGAAGGCCGCCTACGACCAGGTCTGCGCCCACGAGGCCTCCCAGGGGCTCCTCCACGTCGGCGTGCTCGAGGGGAAGCCCCTCCTCGAGGTCTTCATCTTCGAGGCCGAGGCCTCCTCCGAGCGCGAACTCGCCTTCCTCGCGCGTCGTCGGACCGAGGAGCACGCGGAGAACGCGTGCCTGATGCTCTTCCACCCCGAGCGGCTCACGGCCCGAGCGGGCCAGGGGCTCCGCCAGGGCTTCGCGGACGCGGGGCCGGTGCGCTGAGGGCCGAGGTCGAACGGGGGGAAGGTCGGAGCGAAGAAAATGCCGAAGAGTCCGGTCGAGGAGAGCGCCCCCGTGAGGCTCGCCCTGGTGGCGAGCGAGTTCAACTACGACGTGACCATGATGATGCTCGAGCGGGCCCGGGAGGAGGCGAACTTCCTGCACTCCCCGGTCACCCGGGAACTCAGGGTCCCCGGCGTCTACGACATGCCGCTCGCGGTCTCGAAGCTCCTGCGCTCCCCCGAGGTCGACGCGGTGGTCACGCTGGGCGCCGTGATCGAGGGGGAGACCAAGCACGACGAGGTCGTGATGAACCAGGCCTCGAGGAAGCTCCTCGACCTGTCGGTGGAATCCGGCAAACCTGTCACGCTCGGGATCTCCGGTCCCGGCGAGAGCCGGCTCCAGGCCCAGGACCGCATCGACCGGGCCGCTCTGGCGGTGCAGGCGGCGGTCAAGATGGCCCGCCGCCTGCGCGAGATCTGAGGACCGCTCCCCGGCGGTGGACCCGGCCTTCGAGCGCAGCAGGGGAGGCGGAAGCCTACCAGCGCCTCCCTGGATACTCGGACGGAGGACCATGAGCGCCGGTCGGGAGCCTCGGAGGACAGGGAGGACCCGGTGGGGGCTCACCGCGGCGGCGGTGGCCGTAACGGTGCTCTTCGCCGGGCTCGTTCTAACCTTCCCGTCGACGGGAGTCCTCCTGCACGAGGTGGCCGGTGCTCTCCTTCTGGCGCTTCTCCTCGCCGCGCTGGCTCTCGCCTGGAGGGACCGCCGGGAGGAGCCCCGACCGGTCCCCCGCCTCCTCGGAGCGCTCATCACCCTCATCGTCACCGGTTCCGCGGGCGCGTTGCTGGCCTTGGGCACGCTCCCTCCGGCCGCCGATGCCCTTCCATTGGTTGGGCTCGTGGTTCTCACGTTGATCCTGCTCGACTCGCTCCGGTCCGTTCCTCCGCGCGCGGCTGTCTCCTAGGTCTGGGACCTCGGCAGCCGGGGCCAGCCGTCAGAGGACGGTCAGCAGCCGCCGTCGGTGCAATCGAGGAGGCCCATCCCCCAGCACGCCCCGCAGGGAACGCGCCCTGTCCCCGCGCACGAAGGGCAGTCCTGGGCCCGGGGCAAGATCACTCCCGGACAGCGGCCGCAAGGCAGCGTACCTTTCCCGGCACACGCCTCACAGAGCACGCGGGCGCGAAGGGGGAGGGAAGTAATGGACCTTGTGGCGGAGGCCCCCGGGTCGCTTTGCCTCCGGTGCAACAGGGCGCGGGCAAACGAATAAGACATCGAACGGGGTCCCCTTCCTCATGAGCGCGGTGAGTCAGCTCGACCGTGAGATCCAACGTCGCCATCTGCTCAAGCATCCGTTCTACCAGGCCTGGTCCCAGGGGACCCTCTCCCGTGAGGTCCTGCAGGACTACGCCTCGCAGTACTACCACTTCGAGTCGCGCTTCCCCCGCTACGTGGCCGAGACCTATGCCCACCTCGAGGATCCCCGGGACCGGCGGGTGCTGCTCGAGAACCTGACGGACGAGGAGGGACGGGAACCGACCCACCCGGAGCTCTGGCTCCGGTTCACCCGCGCCCTGGGTCTCCCGCGCGGGAAGGTGGTGAGTGGCCCGGTCGCTCCCCAGACCCGAAAGCTCCTCGAGACCTACGAGCATCTTACGCACGACGGTTCCGCCGTGGAAGGGCTGAGTGCGCTCTACGCCTACGAGTCCATCTTCCCCGAGGTGGCGACGGAGAAGTCCCGGGGCCTCAAGGCGTTCTACGGACTTCGCGCCCCCGGCGCCCACGAGTTCTTCCGCGTGCACGCGGAAGCGGACGTGGAGCACTCGGCGGCCGAGCGCGGGGTTCTTGCTCGAGCCCTCCAGCACAACCCGGCCTCCCTCCCAGCGGCCCAGCGCGCCACCCGGCGGACGGTCGGCTCCTGGTGGGACTTCTTGAGCGCCTTCCCTGCCGCCTGAGCGGGGGCGCGGGGGCTCGCCGGCTCTCTAGGCTCGATCCGAGGGCGGGGAAGGAGGCCCCGTCGCTGCCCCCTCCTTCCGCCAGGTGGAGCGGATGATCATGGGCGCAAGGATGGTGGTCACGACCGTGGGCCCCCCGACGAAGGGGAGGAAGACGATCCCGATCTCCGCGAGGAGGTCGAAAGCCTCCAGGTTCTGGATGAGCGAGAAAGGGGGGTGTACGTTCCGATGATCATCCCAGCGACGATCTATCCTATGAGCGCCGACGGGTGGATGTAACGAAAGATCACCGCCAGGGCCATGCCGACGATGAGCACCACCGCCAGGTCTTCCACGAAAGGGATCTCGGAGAGGGGCATCGCTCCCGGGGCCGCAATCGGGCGGGGGCTAGGGTCTCTTGGTCCCCGACCCTGGCGCGCCCTCCGGGCGGGAAGCTTCGCGGAGGCCATGGACCGGGGCGGAAGGAGGATAACTTCGGTCCCTCTCCCCGCTGAGCATGATGCCGTCCAAGACCGTCCCCACCCTGCCCACGTGGTACCGAGTCTTCGCGGTGGTGGTGGGGCTCGTCTCCATCGCCCTTGCCCTGGTCGTGCTCGCGGACCCGCTCCTCGCTGTTTGGGTGCTGATCTTCCTGCTCGCCTTCGCGCTCCTCGTGATGGGTTTGGACCGCCTCGTCGCCGGGATCACGGGCCACCCCTTCGGCTGGACGATGATGCCCCCACCTGGTCCCGGAACGGGCAACGCTCCCTCCACCGGCTCGGGGGAGACCGGTCCCCCGCTCTTGAACCGATAGGGCGCACGGGTACCCAGGGACCTCCAAGCCCACGTCCTGGCGAGCAGGGCGGACCTCCAGCAAGGGCCTACCAGGAAGGGAACTCCGACTCGGGCCGGGCTGGGAGGCCAAGTGCCGCGGGCCGGACTTGAACCAGCGACTTCCAGATCTTCAGTCTGGCGCTCTCCCAACTGAGCTACCGCGGCGAGGCGGGCGGGGAATCGCGGGTGGGATTAAAAGAGGATGGCCTTCGAAGCCCTGGGGGGTTTGCGGACCGGACGTTCTCGGGAGGTTCCGGTTCCACCGACCCCTGCCTCTGCTCATTGGCGGGACCACCCCTCCCGGGGCCAGCGTCTGCGCCCTCGGAGGTCCCCCTTCCACCCGGGACCTCTGGACCGAGCTCCGTCCAAGCCAGATCGAACAGCAGTCCCAAGACGAGACCGGTGAAGATCGCATCGAGCGCGTAGGAGAGGACGTTGGGCCCTCCGAGGGAGGAGAGTGACCGCATCGCGAGCAGCGTGTTCACGCTCCCAGTGAGGCCGATGGCCCAGAGCCACCCGCGGGCCCGGGGGCTGACGAGCGCGACGGGAAGGAGGAAGATGAGTTCGTCGTACGACAGGAAGGGGGTGAGCAGGATGGTGACGGTGAGTACGACGGCTACGGCTCCGATCTCCCGGCGTGCGCGGAAGAAGACCACCCCCACCGCGAGCAGGAGGAGGGCCGCCTGGACGATCGCCGAGGCGAGGGAGGGCTGAAGCCAGCCCTCTCCCTGAAGGATCCCCCAGTAGCTCAGCGAGAGGTGGCTCCGGGTCAGCTGCTCGAGGAGCACCGGACCGAGGAAGCTGCCCCGGTAGACCGCGTAAGTCGCCAGCGATACCCCTCCGAAGGTGCCGAGGGAGAGGAGGAGAGCCAGCCAGCGGCGCCCCCGGGCCCGCCCGGTTGCTCCGAGCCACGGAAAGAGGGATGGGAACCGGCCGGTGGAAAGGAAACCCCCCACCAGCGCTGCCCGGGGCCAGTTCGAGCGGGCCAACATCAGGGCCAGCAGCAGGGTGAGGGGCATGAACGCGAGGCTCGCGCCGTCGACCTGAACCGCGACGATGGGAAGATACAGGAAGGAGACGAGGGCGAAGAGCGTCGAACGGGCGCGCGCAGGGCCCCCCAGCTCCCAGAGGAGTGGGATGAGCGCCACGGAAGTGATGCCCAGCACGGCGAGTACGCCGGGCTCCCCCCCGAGGCTCCCCAGGGCGACAAGGAGAACGGAGGCGATCCCGGCCGGGACGGGGTTCCCCGTTCGGCCACACGCCGAGATGCTGAAAGGGTCCCCGCCGTGGAGGAACGCCTGCCCCGAGGCCACCAGGGTCGCCAGGTCCGATGGACCGGCCGGGGTGCACCCGTAGTTGCCCAGGGCCCAGGCCAGCACCACCGCGAAGGTGAATCCGACCGCGGCCGCTAGGGTGAGGAACGTGCGGTCGACCCACGAGAGGTCGTTCCTCCGGGAGACTCGCCGCGCAGTCGCTTCGACCCACCGACGATAGCGGACGTGACGCTCATCTTCGAACCAGAGGACAGCCAGACCAGCGGCCCCCACGAGGACCAGGCTCAAGATGACCAATGGAGGGGAGGAGAGGAGTTCCAATCCGCCGCTCATGCAAGGTCCTTCGGCCGGGAGTCCTCGCTTCCCGGCCCGCGGCAAGCAGCGCCGGGGGCTCCAGGAAGCGGGGGGAGGAGTAGGACCGTTCCCTTCTTACCGCGAGGGGGAGCGAACGGTAGGGACTCCGGCGCGCGGCCAGCCCGGCGCGTGCGCCCCGACAGGACCAAATCCGTCCGGACTCCCACCATCGAACGGGCGGGGGACCCCCGAAGGGATTCAAAGCCATTCGCTGGCCCTCCCGGGGCCCGAGGGCAGCTCCGTGGGTCCTACACTGGATCGTGGCGCGACAAGCCCCGGCCCTTGGGTGGTGCCCCAGGCCATCGCGGGGAGTTGATGCGATCTCACCATACGCCCCGCTTACCCACGACCGCGTCGACGTCTGCTCCCCATCATCCTCGGAAGCGGCCGACGCCTTGAGGGGACCTCCCCGGCTCCCCTCCGACCGAATCACGGACGGCTGGAGCCTCCTCCCCGAAGGAGCGACCGAGAGGCCCCCACGCCCTGAACGCACGCGCGAGCGCGTCCAGGGGCATCGATCCGCACTGCGAAGACGACTCAGGGCGGTCCCCTTTAAGAGAGGCTCCGTGCTCAATTCGACCGTGAAGTCCCTCGTCGTCACCGAGAAGTTCAACACCGCCCTCCGCATCGCGGTGGTGCTCTCCGACGGGAAGATGCGTCGGGAGCGGCGCGGCGCCGTGGCCGTTTTCCACTTCGAGCGGCCTGACGGAGAGTACACAGTCTTGGGGCTCCGGGGGCACATTGTTGAGCTCGACTATCCCGAGGAGTTCCGCAACTGGAGCCTGGAAGCCCTTCCCCGCCTCATCGAAGCCTCCCCAATGCGCTCGGTCACCGAACCGGCCATCGTCGCCATCCTCCAGGAGCTCGCCCCCCAGTTCGACCGGGTGATCCTGGCGACGGACTGGGACCGCGAAGGGGAGGTCATCGCGGCGGAGTGCCTGGAGATCCTGCACGAAGTGAACCCCCAGCTCCAGGTCTCCCGCGCGCAGTACAGCGCGCTCACCCGCAGCGAGATCGAGCGGGCCTTCGGTTCGCTCAAGGAGCTCGACCGGAACCTCGCCAGCGCCGGGGTCGCCCGCCAGAACGTCGACCTGATGTGGGGGGCCCTGCTCACGCGCTATCTCACCCTCATCTCCCGGGAAGGTCCCGGCCGTGCGGCCGCACCCTCCAGCAGCGGCTTCCTCTCGGTCGGCCGGGTGCAGACCCCCACCCTCGCCCTCCTGGTCGGACGGGACCGGGAGATCCGGGAGTTCGTCCCCCGACCATTCTGGAATATCTTCGCCGAGCTCCACCGGGAGGGCACGGCGTTCCGGGCCGACCACTCCCACGGGCGGTACTTCGAGAGGAGCGAGGTGGACATCGTGCTCGCCCGGCTCGAGGGGATCCGAGAGGCGGAGGTCAAGGAGTTCCGCCAGGAGGCCACCCGCCAGCGACCCCCCGTTCCGTTCAACACCACGCTCTTCGTCTCCGAGGCGACGAAGCTGGGGTTCGGGGCCTCCCAAGCCATGCGGATCGCGGAGGACCTCTACACCGAGGGACTCATCAGCTACCCTCGAACCGACAACACCGTCTACCCTTCCAGCCTGAGGCTCCGGACGGTCCTGGAGAGCCTCTCGGAGGGACCTTTCGGAGAGGCGGCGAAGGCCCTCCTCGCCCAGGAGAAGCTCCGGGCCACGCGGGGCCGTTCCGAGACGACCGATCACCCCCCCATCTATCCCACGGGGAGTGCCGATCCCAAGCGACTCCGCGGGGACCGGGCCCAGATCTACGAGCTCGTGGTCCGGCGCTTCCTCGCCACGGTGGCTCCGGACGCCGAGCTGACCACCCGCCACGCCGACCTCGACCTCCGGGGGGAGATCTTCGGGGCGGAGGGCTCGCACCTGGATTCCCCCGGATGGTACCTCTACTACCCGTACGCCACCCCCCCGCGGGACGTCGAGCTCCCGGTCCTGAGCCCCGGGGAGCACCTACCGGTGGACCGCGTCGGGGTCACGGAGGACAAGACCCAGCCTCCCCGGCGCTTCGGCCAGGGGTCGCTCATCCAGGAGATGGAGAGGCTCGGGCTCGGGACCAAGTCCACCCGGCACGACATCCTCCAGAAGCTGCTCGACCGGCACTACGTCCAGGCCCGGGGACTCGAGCCGACGGACTCGGGGGTGGCCGTCACCGAGGCGCTCCAGGCGAACGCGCCGGTGGTCACGCTGCCGGACATGACGAGCCAGCTCGAGCGGGACATGGACGACATCGCCCAGGGCAAGAAGTCCCTCGAAGACGTCGTCGGGGAGTCCCGCGAGATGCTCCGGGAGATCTACGGGATCCTGCGCGAGAACTCCGCGGCGGTCCGCGACACCCTGGTGAACGCCCTGGACCGGCAGCACTTCCTCGGACCCTGCCCGAAGTGCTCGGGGGCGCTGCGGCTCATGCGCTCGCAGCGCGGTTCGCGCTGGGCCCAGTGCGTGAACAATCCCCGGAGCTGCACGGTCAGCTTCCCCCTCCCCTCCGCCGGGTTCTTAGAGCCGCTCCACGAGGTCTGCCCGGTCTGTCACGTCCCCCTGGTACGCATGACCTACCGGGGGCAGAGGCCGCAGACCTACTGCATCAACCCCGATTGCGAGGAGCACAAGAAGGCCTACCGGGTCGGGCTCTGCCCCTCCTGCGGATCCCCCCTGCACGTGCGCTACTCGCAGAAGGGTAACCGCTTCGTCGGCTGCACGGCCTATCCCCGGTGTCGGGTGACCTATCCCCTGCCGCAGCGTGGACATCTGGAACGGGACCACCCTCCCTGCGAGCAGTGCCGCGCCCCGGTCGTCACCGTGATCGAGCGGGGCCGGCCGCCGTGGACGCTCTGCATCAACCCCGAGTGCCCCACCCGAAAGGGCGCAAGTCCCACCCCCACCCCTGCGCGAGCCCGCGCGGAAGGAGCGGCGCCGACCCGTTCCCGGGCGGCGCCCCGGGCCCGTTCCACCGCACGAAAGAAAGTGGCCTCCCAGGAGCCGCCGACCGAGGGGGAGGTCACCCCGGAGCCCCCGACCAAGCCGAGGGTGCGACGGACCGCTCGGGCCTGAGGCCGGGCTCGCCGTCCCTGGCCCTCCAGATCCGCCGGCGGCAGAGGCCGTAAATAGCGGGGGGGATGCCTTGCCCATGGTGGGAACCGGGCGTCGCCTCCAGGAGCTGGACTCCCGGACCCTAGAACGAAGGGTGGCGGCGGACCCCCTCCTCATCCTCCCCGTGGGGGCGCTCGAGGCGCACGGCCCCCACCTCCCCCTGGGCTCCGACCTGCTGCAGGCCGAAGCGACCTCCCTGGCGCTGGCGGAGAAGCTCGATGCGCTCGTCGCCCCGGGGCTCCCGTACGGCTGCTGCCCCGTCACCCGCCTCTTCCCCGGCACCGTCTCGCACTCCGTATTCGTGTTGGAGGAGATGGTCCGCGATCTCCTCGGGTCCTTCCGCCGGATGGGCTTCCGGCGTGTGCTCGTCCTTTCCGGCCACGGTGACACGAGCCACATGACCGCCCTTCGGGAAGGCAGCCGGAGGGCCATCGAGGAGAACGGGGGCCTGAGCGTCGCCGTCCTGTGCGACTACGAGTTCGTCTACGAGCTCAGGGGGAAGCTCTCTCCCGAGACCGACGGTCACGGAGGACTGCTCGAGACCTCGCGCGTCCTGGCCCTCGCGCCAGACCTCGTGGGTCCCACCCGACCGAGCTCCCGGAACACGATCCCCCGCTCACGCGTGGGACCCCTCGATCCCCGGTCCTGGCCGGAGAGCGTCCAAGGGGACACCGGACCCTCCTCCGCCGACCTCGGAGCGCGCATCCAGCAGCACGTGCTCGATCGCCTGGCAGAGACCGTCGAAAGGGCGCTTCCCCGGGCGGGGGCCTGAGCCCCATGGCACCCGAGCCGGACGTCATCCGCATCCGCGGAGCTCGCCAGCACAACCTCAAGAACATCTCCCTCGAGATCCCTCGGCACAAGCTCGTGGTGATCACCGGGGTGAGCGGGTCGGGCAAGAGCTCGCTCGCCTTCGACACCCTTTACGCGGAAGGACAGCGGCGCTACATCGAGAGCCTCTCCGCCTACGCCCGGCAGTTCCTCGGACAGATGGACAAACCCGAGGTGGACGCCATCGAGGGACTCTCCCCCGCCATCGCGATTCAGCAGCGGGCCGGGAGCCGCAACCCCCGTTCCACGGTCGGGACGGTCACGGAGATCCACGACTATCTCCGGCTCCTCTACGCCCGCATCGGGATCCCCCACTGCCCCCGCCACAAGGTCGAGATCGTCCCCCAGAGCGTCGATCGGATCGCCCAATCCGTGGCCGAGCGTTGGACGGGGGAACGCGTCGACCTCATCGCCCCGGTGCTTCGGGGGAAGAAGGGGGAGCACCGGGAGGTCCTCGAGGACCTCAAGCGGCAGGGCTACCGACGGGTGCTCCTGGATGGCGTGGAGACCCGGCTGGGAACGGTCCCGCCATCCCTCGCGAAGAACAAGAAGCACGACCTGGAGGTCATCGTCGACAGCTTAACCGTCGAGGAGCCGGAGCGGAGCCGTCTCGCTGAGGGGATCGAGCTCTGCCAGCGACTGGCGGAGGGGCTGGTCGTGATTCGCGGCCCCAAGGGCGAGAAGCAGAGCTACTCCTCCTCCCGGGCCTGTCCGGTCTGCGGCTTCTCCCTGGCGGAGCTCGAGCCGCGCATGTTCTCCTTCAACGCCCCCTACGGCGCCTGCCCCTCCTGCTCGGGGATCGGGGCCACGCTCCACGCCGACCCCGAACTCATCATCGGGCATCCGGAGAAGCCACTGGCCGCGGGGGCGGTCTCGGTGGGGGGGCTCTGGCCCCATCCCAGTTCGGTCTACCGCTTCGCCCGGGCCTTCCGGGTGGACGGAGAGAAGCCTTTCCAGGCCTGGCCCGAGGAGGTCCGTAAGGCGGCCCTCTACGGAGTGCCCAAGGCAACGGCGCAGAGCCGGGGGCTCTCCCTGGACGAGGAGTGGCTGCGCGACGGTCTCACTGGATGGCTCGAGCGGCGCTTCCGCACGACCCAAACGACGGGGATGAAGGACTACTACATGGAGTTCATGACTTTCACGCCGTGCCGAGAGTGCCTCGGGCGGCGCCTCAAGCCCGAGATCCTGGCGGTGACGGTGGCGGGGAGGTCCATCGCCGAGGTCTCGGCGCTCAGCGTGGAGGCGGGGATCCGGTTCTTCCGTTCGCTCCCGATTTCGGACCGGGAGAAGAGCATCGTCGGGGAGGTGGTCCGGGAGATCCTGAGCCGTCTGAGCTTCTTGGAGCGGGTGGGTCTCACTTATCTCACCCTGGACCGGGCCGCCGGCACCCTCTCGGGTGGCGAGGCCGAGCGCATCGCGCTCGCCACGCAGATCGGCAGCGGACTGGTGGGGGTCCTCTACATCCTCGACGAGCCGTCGATTGGGCTGCATCCTCGGGACCATGACCGGCTGCTCACCACGCTCAAGTCCCTGAGGGACCTCGGCAACACCGTCCTCGTGGTGGAGCACGACGAGGCGACCATGCGCGCCTCGGACTTCCTGGTGGACCTGGGACCGGGCGCCGGGCGGAACGGGGGGGAGGTGCTCTTCGCCGGCCCCACGGAAGAGATCGGTGGGGCCCCTCGCTCGCTCACGGCCGAATACCTCACCGGCCGCAGGCAGATCCCGGTGCCGAACGGTCGCCTCCTCGGGCGCGGGCGCTACCTCGAGCTCAAGGGGGCACGGGAGAACAACCTCAAGGGGATCACTGTGCGCATCCCCCTGGGGACCCTCACCTGCGTGAGCGGCGTCTCCGGCAGCGGGAAGAGCACGCTCATCCAGGAGACGCTCTTCCCCGCCCTGCGCCGTCACCTGGGCCTCGGAGGGCCCCCCCCGGGCCGCCACGACTATCTCAAGGGGGTTGACGAGATCGACCGGGTCCTGCTCATCGACCAGGCGCCCATCGGGCGGACGCCCCGGTCCAACCCCGCAACCTACACCGGGCTCTTCACCCCCATCCGCGAGCTCTTCGCCCAGCTCCCCGAGGCGAAGGCGCGGGGGTTCTCCCCGGGCCGCTTCTCTTTCAACGTGAGCGGCGGGCGCTGCGAGGCGTGCGAGGGGGACGGGATCCTCCGCTACGAGATGCACTTCCTGCCGGACGTGTACGTCGCGTGCGAAACGTGCCACGGTCGCCGTTACAATGCCGAGACCCTCGCCGTGACCTACCGGGGGAAGAGCATCGCGGACATCCTCGACATGACCGTGGAGGAGGCGGAGGCCTTCTTCGCGAACCACCGCCGGATCCACGACCGGCTGAAGCTCCTCGTGGACGTGGGACTCGGTTACATCAAGCTCGGCCAGAGCGCGACCACGCTTTCCGGCGGCGAGGCGCAGCGCATCAAGATCGCCTTCGAGCTCAGCAAGGTGCCCACGGGACGGACGCTCTACCTCCTTGACGAGCCGACCACGGGGCTCCACTTCGAGGACGTCCGGCGCTTGCTGGAGGTGCTCTTCCGCCTCCGGCAGGGGGGCAACACGGTCGTCGTCATCGAGCACAACCTGGACGTGCTCAAGAGCGCCGACCACATCTTGGATCTGGGGCCCGAGGGCGGCGATGCCGGTGGTGAGCTCATTGCCGTAGGCACCCCGGAGGAGATCGCCCGCAACCCCCGGAGCCACACCGGACGTTTCCTCCAGCGGGTTCTCCCTTCGGTCGTCCGCCGGATCCCCCGGCGTGCCCCTCCCCCTGAGCTTTCCGGCCCGGACGCGGTCGAGGGTGTCCAGCCGTAGACCCCCGACCCCCCGGAATCGGTTTCCCCTCGCCGCCCGTCCCGCAGTCCCATGAGCGCCTCACCGTCCCCGAGCCCGGTTCGGCCCGAAGGTCGCCGGGAGGCCGGACCCCTGGAACCCGGGGTTTACATCTTCCGGGGGCCTCGAGGAGAGCCGCTCTACGTGGGGAAGGCGCGGAGCCTCCGTCACCGCGTCCTCGACCACCTCAGGCTGCAGACCGACACGGATGGCTACATCACCGCCCATTCGGAGGGGATCGAGTTCCTGCCTGTTCGTAATGAGCGCGAAGCGCTCTTGCTCGAGGCGACCCTCATCCGCCGCCTCCGGCCGCGCTACAACGTCCTGCTCAAGGACGACAAGAGCTTCCCGTACCTCGGGCTCACCCTGAAGGACCCCTTTCCCCGCATCAGCTTCCTGCGTCGCCCTCCCCGGAAGTACCCGGGGACGCTCTTCGGACCGTACCGCAGCGCGCAGGACGCCCGTCGGTTGCTGAAGGTCGTCTCAGAGAGCTTCCAGCTGCGCCGCTGCCGGACGCTCCCGAAAAGAGCCTGCCTGTACTACCACCTGAAGACCTGCTCGGCCCCTTGCATCGGAGCGATCGACCGCAAGGAGTACGCCCTGCGGGTGGAGAAGGCCCGGGACATCCTCGAAGGGCGTACCCAAGGGGTGGCGGAAGAGATCCGTTCGCAGATGGGCCAGGCCGCTGCGCGCCAGGATTTCGAGCGAGATCGGAA
>JAKATE010000050.1:0-5593 GCA_021828085.1 Thermoplasmata archaeon
TCTGAAGCGGATCTTACATCGCTTTTCTGGCGAACAATGGTACGACCCCCTTCACGATCGACCTTCCCTCGGGGGAGGCAACAAAGTACAAACCAGACCCGGCCACCGGAGACGTAGCGACGTCAGGGGAGGCCGTGGTCGTCACCGTGAACTTCCTCGCGCAATTCAGCGTCAACTTCACTGAGTCCGGGCTCCCTTCGGGCCAGACCTGGAGAGCCATCTTGGGAGGCACCACAAGGCAGTCCAACTCGAATGAGATTTCCTTCTTGGTTCCCGAAGGTTCCTATAGCTATCTCGTGCCTAGCGTGGGAGCCTATCTACCCAGCAACGCCTGCGGGACCCTCAGCGTGTTCGGCGATACGAGCGTCACGATCGAGTTCACGACGTACAGCACATCCGTGACTTTCACCAGTTCAGGTTTGCCGGCCAACCACACCTGGTACGTTTCCCTCGGGTGCTCTCTGAGCATCGTCACGAGCGGGAATAGCATAACCTTCCAGCGAGTGGTGAATGGTTCCTACGCGTACGTCGTGGGGGTCGGGATGCCAGCATGCGGAAGTGCGTGTGCAGTGCCAACGTACCTATCCGTCCTCAACCTCTCGCTCTACGAGAGCAATTCGACGCCTTCCCCCAAGTTCCTTCCTTCTCCCAGCCGAGGCGTCGTAAGTGTTGCGGGTGAGCCGGTCGACGCGCTCATTCGCTTCGTCGAGGAGTTCCCCGTGGTCTTTCACGAGGCCGGCCTTTCACCGGGGTCGGAATGGACCGTCGAGCTCGGAGGGGGTTCGAACCAGACGACTGGGTCGCAGATTGATTTCTTCGAGGTGAACGGCTCGTACCCGTTCTTGGTCACCCCTCCTTCGGGCGACCAGGCCAACCCGCACTGCGGGACGGTACCCGTGAGCGGGGACCCCGTCGCGATGCAGATCGCTTTTTCCGCAGGGAGCGAGGGCTCCTGCCCTGCCGATCAAGTGTTCCCGATCCATGCTCCCAGCCCTCCTCGGAGCGTAGGAGAACCCCGGGCATGGTACCAGCCGCAGTTCTCGTGGGTGGTGGTGGGGATCGCGCTGGCCCTGGCGCTCTTCTCCGTTCGACCGAGGATACTCCGAAGAGGGTTTCTCCGGCTCCGAAGGCGAGAAGAGATTCGATGAGGCAATCGTACCCATGACCTTGAGCGACTCGCTCTCCCGCTCGGGTGGGGGCGAGTATCTCTCCTCGTCGGCTGAACAGGAGATACGGAGAGAACTGGAGGACGCGCTGCGGGCCAGCAGTCCCCCCTCCAGACAGAGGAGGCGACGACGCTGGTGGTATGCCGCCCTCGTCTCGGTGGTAGTGCTCAGCATCGTCACGGTCAGTCTGTACGGTCGTCCGGGGGGGACGGCAGCAACCCCCCTTCCGGCGATACGGGTCTCCGACAGTTCGAATAATGAGACCATCCGGGTAACCTCCAATGACACCCAGACCGAAGTGGATCAAACCGCCGTTATTGTTTTGAACAGCACGGGGGAAAGTTCCTTCTTCAAGATGCAACTGACGGCCTATGCCGGCTGGGATGACTGCTCCTCCGGCTGCGCCGGGAGCGGACAGGTCGAGTTGCTGGCGAATATATCCGGGGCGATCGTTCCTCCGCTCGCTCCGACGTCAGTTGCGATGAATGCCACCATCTATAGTCGCAATAGTTCGATGCTGATGGACCCCATCTACATCGCGATCTTCAACCCCCTTATCACCCACATACCAAACTTCAACGCAACGGTCTGGACCGATCCATATGCACTCTATGGTCCCGGGTCCACAGAGGATGTAGCTACCCTGCACCACGACCCGGCCACTCGGAGCGGCACCTACTACTTTCGGCTCTCAGACATCTTCACCATTTTCATGAACCCGATCCATGCTTACGAGTCGACACTGGACACATTTGCCTTTAGCGCCACTCTAGAGGGTCTAGGTGCTAATATTAGTTGCAACGAAACGATAGCTTACTATCACATATATTGATTACAACTTGGCATAAGATTACAAGTGGAACATTTCTAGTTGTGGCAGTGAGCGAACGACAGGTCTCCGTAACCCTTCACGGTCCGGCCCCTCGATAGCTCACGCTGGTAAATCACCTTCGAACGACAAGATCTGGGCCCGGGTTCGAAACGAAGATAGCGTGGATCTCCGATAGCCGGTCGAGGGCCAAACCCCCCTGAGATTTTTCTACACCCGATGAGCGGAACTTGGTCAGACCTGACCTCCCCGCCATTTAGGTAGGCTAGCCTACCCAAGACCCTCTTTCTCTATCGAGGACCACCCCTCTCATGGACCGGCAGATTCTTGTACTATGCTACCTACGTGGGTAGTAGATGTCCCACCGGGTGTACAAGAAGCTCCACGGCCGGCGGTACGCCTATGAGTACGAATCCTACTACGACCCGAAGCTCAAGCGCTCTCGCCAGCGGATGGTCCGCTATCTCGGGCCGTGCGACCGTCAGGGCAGGATCCTCTCGGAGCCACGAGTTCGCCCGGAGTCCATCTCCTCCTCCTTCCCGGTGGGCTCGCTGGTCGCTTTCTACGCTGCAGCGCGAGAGCTTCGTCTGCAGGAGAGGGTCCAGCAGGCGCTCCAGCTGGACAAGGTCGAGTCCGCCCGGGTCGTGGTCCTCGCCCTGAACCAAGCCACCGCTCGGGTCGCGCTCTATCGGCTTCCTTCCTGGGTCCAGGCCAGCCCCCTGCCGAGGTGGCTCGGTCTCAGCCCGGAGAAGCTGACCTCGGGCTCCTTCGAGGACGCCCTCTCCTCCCTCTGCCATCTCACCCCTGAGAAGACGTGGGAGGACCGGGGGCTGGTCCTCCAGCACGAGCTGACACGGGCCTGGAGGAACGGCTCTCGGGAACCGTCGGGAGCGTACTACGACATCACCAAGCAGGCGTACTACGGGAGCCACTGCCCCTACGCCCAGCTCGGGCACGATGAGCGGGGGACCGCCGTCGTGGTAGGGTTCGGGATGGTGGTGTCGAAGGAGCATCACCACCCTATCCTGTGCCGAGCCCTCCACGGAGGGCAGAACGACTTCCTGAGCGTCTCCCCCACGTTGGAGTTCCTGCAGGGCCAGGGGCTGAAGCACCTCACCCTGGTGATGGACAAGGGGATGACCTCCAAGCCGAACGTCGCGCAGGCGGTGAAGGCCGGCTACCACGTTGTCGGCTCGGTCAAGGGCTGGAGCAAGGAAGCGGTGGCCTACGCCTCCCGGTTCCCGGGGGAGGAGCTGGAGAGGACCGAGAACGTGGTGGCCACCTCTCATGGGGGAGCGGTCTACGCGAAGGCGTTCACGGCGCCGTTGATGGACTTCCCGAGGCTGCGGATCGCGGTCGTCGAGAACCTCTTGCGGAAGGCCGAGGACCGGCAAGCTCGGGACCTCCTGCTCCAGGAGCTCGAGGGCCCGGTCTCGAAGAAGAGACTGGAGGAGGTCCGTGCGGAGTTGGGGGAGGTGATTGTCTCCTCGGTGGGACGGCGGGGGTTCAAGGTCGATCCGAAGGCCGTGGAGGTAGAGCGGGACCTGGACGGGCGCTTCCTCCTCTTCTCGACCGACCTCGCCCTCGATGGCCCAGATATGTACGAGGCGTACTTCGCCAAGGACGCCGTCGAGAAGGCGTTCCGCACGAGCAAGGGGGACCTCTCGCTGGGTCCGGTCCGCTACCGGAGGAAGGACCGGTTGGACGCCTACGCCACGGTGGTCTACCTGGCGTACCTTCTCTGGAGCTGGGCGGAACGGAAGCTCCGGGCGAAATACCCCGAGCGGCGCCTCTCCGAGGCGCTCCGCCCCCTCGAGAGCCTGTCGTGGGTGCGGTTCGGGGCAGGGAAATCGGTGCGGGAGTGGAACACTCGGCTCACGAGGGAGCAGCGAGATCTGCTCTCGGCTATCGGAGGACTCGAGCTGCTACCTGCTACCAAAAGCCGAGAGAAGGCAGGTCAGACCAGGCAATTTCTCGAGAGAAAACCTGTAGCTACAGGAGCCAGGTTTTCAGGAGGCTCTCGAGAGACTACGCGGGAATTATCTGGTCCAGCTTTAGCCCGGTGAACACCCGGGCCTCCTCGCGGCCCATCTTCTCCAACACGAGGCGCGGCTTTCCTTCGGGGGTCCTGACCAGGACGACCTTGAGCGACTCCAGGGCCTCCACCAGCTCCTTCATCGACAGTTCCTGCGCTTTCAGCTCCCACTGCAGGTATCGGAGCAGCAGCAGCCCCATCGCGCACAGGAACAGGTGCCCGGGCACCGTCGCGTCGTGCCAGACGTGGAAGGGCTTCGCCGAGACCCCGTACCGGTCCTTCAGCCACCGGAAGTCCTGCTCGATCTGGTCCCGCGCGACGAACCCGTCCACCAGCTCCCGGTGCGAGAGCTCGCCGACCGGAAGGTCGGTGATGACTGCGGTCCTCCCGAAGGAGGCCTTCAGCCGGGCCTCCGCCCTCGGCAGGACCCGGATGTGCGGCCGGTAGGCTTTGGCGGGCTTCCCACGACGCACGACCGAAATCTCCTCCACCTCCACCTCGAACTCCGCCTGGAACCCCCGCGGGATCACCTGGGAGATCTTCCGCCAGAGGGTCTTCTCCTTCGCCGCGGGATGGTCACGCCACTCCTGGGCTCGGGCGAGGACCCGGGCCCTCACATCCGCCCACGTGGTCGCCTGGTGCTCGGCGGTGGCCTTTCGGTAGGTCACGAGCACCCGCCAGTCCTGCTCGAACCCGAACCATCGCGTGGGGAACCCCAGGACCGGGTTCCCCTCGGTGTCCTGGGCCACCTCCTGGAACTCGGAGAGCGGGACCCGGAAGAGCTTCTGCGCCTGCTGGCGGTTGAGCGCGGCGATGACGTGCATCGCCCCCCGCACCTGCTCGAAGTTGTCCTTGGAGTTGATCCCCCGGTCGAAGACCATGATGAGCTTCTCGGTGGCCACCTCGAGATCGACCAGGTGCTTCACGAGGGCGTCGAACACCTGGCCGAAGACCTTGGCGTCTCCCTTCGAACCCGGATAGACCTCGGTGAGGACCGGCATCGTCCCCACGGTGACCAACCCGAGCCCGACAAGGCGCTTGTCGTAGCGCCTCTCCTTCGAATGTCCTCGGGCCGGGAAGGTTCCTGCCTGATGGTCCACGAAGAAGTTCGTGGTGTCGAACAGGAGCAGGCGAGGGTCGATCCCCTTCTTCACGAGGGTGCGGAAGACGTCTTCCTCGATGCGGTGGACGACGGCTCGGGTGAGGACGCCCCGCCCGCGTTCCTCCTTCTCCCCGTTCCCGTAGAGGCGCTTGAGGTAGCGGCGGAGGGTCCTCGCGGAAGGATGCCCCACCGAAGGGAGGACGAAGGGGAGCGCAGAATCCGGGAGCCACTCGGCCATCTCCTCCCGGCTCAGGGGGCGCTCGACGCGTCCCGCGATTTGCAGGAAGAGGACGTTCGCGACGGAGTAGCCGTCGAAGAGGCTCGCGGGGACGTGCCGTCGGAAGGCCTCCAGGAGCCCGGTCTCCTGGGCGGCGTGGAGGAGCGCGGCAACCTTGCCGAACTCGAAGGACTTCAGGGGCTCCCCAGGGGAGGAGAGTTTGCGAAGGAGCGTATCGGCGGTT
>JAKATE010000050.1:5603-12402 GCA_021828085.1 Thermoplasmata archaeon
TAGATCTGCTGGACATTCCGGGGCCCCTTCTCGGTCCGCTTCTTCTCCACGAGGTAGAGGTAGCGGTTGCCGTCAGTGAAGCGGAACTCGAGGTGCCAACTCATCTCAGCACTATAAGACGACCTACAATTTAGCCGGACAGGGTCCGGCAGCAACGCCTCTGCCGTCTATTGATGGCCGGGAGAACCCGCCAGGTCCGAGAACGGGCCGCCGCGACTACTGCCCTTGTATGCTACGCATTTCTCGAGGTGAAATCACCTGGTCTGACCAAGTTCCGTACAGGGACCACGTCGCTGGCGACGGTTTGACCTCGAAGAATGGGGCATCGACCCTAGTGAAATCTGAAACTCGGGGCCGTGTGCCCGGGGGTTCCCGCTCCGTCAAGGGGTGCCCCGGAGGTCCCGGGACATCCAGGGGCCGTAGGGGGCGAATCCTCGTCGGGAGTAGTATCCGCGGGTCCCGACGGCGGCGATGACGGCGAGCCGCTCCGCGCCGTGGCTCCTCGCCTCGGTCGCGGCCTCCTCGAGGAGACGGGTGCCGAGCCCGCGGTGCTGCCAGGCCGTCGGGGCGCTCGGAGCCCTCCCGTCCACCGGTACCTCCTCCCCCAGCACCTTGAGCTCCCGGATGACCGGGACGGTGAGCCCTCCGGGAACGTCCCCGCGCGGGAAGCGGAGCCTCAGGTAGCCGGCGAGGGCGCCGGAACCCTCCTCCTCCCAGGAGAGGAAGACCTCCCGGCCTCCCTGGGCCGCGTACTCCTCGCGGTGGAGGCCCCATCCCGCGGATCCCTCCTCGAAGGGACGGCGGCCGACCTCCCGGCAGCGCAGGCAGGGGCAGCGGCGGCCACGCTCGGCGAGCTTCCGGAGCGCGAGCTCCCGGAGGTTGCTCTTGCGCACGCCGTCCAGGATGAGCCGGGCGGGGATGTCCCGCTGCACCCGGTGGATCCGGACGTAGCCGGGGAGCTCCTCCTTGATCCGGGAGAGGAGCTCGGCGGCGGTCTCGGTGTCGTAGGCACGGTAGCGCCCGGCCCGGTACTCCTCGGCGAGCGGGGTGCCCTCGAGGACGAGACACGGGTAGATCTTCAGCAGGTCCGGCCGGAAATCCTCGGAGAGGAAGAGGCGACGGAAGTCCTCGCGGTCCTTCTCCGGGTCCATCCCGGGAAGTCCGGGCATCATGTGGTAGCCGACCTTGAGCCCGAGATCCCGTGCGCGGCCCGTGGCCTCGATCACGTGCCGGACCTCGTGGGCGCGATGGACCCGCTCCAGCACCGGGTCCCGTAGGGATTCCACACCGAACTCGATGCGCGTGACCCCCCAGCGCACCAGCTCGGTGAGCTGTCCTACCGAGGCCTGGTCCGGTCGGGTCTCGACGGTGAGGCCGACGAGGCGGGACGCGGCGCTCACATTGAGCCGCTGGGCCTCCTCGAGCGTCGGGCTCTCCTGACCGTTCAGTCCCTCGAAGGTTCCCAGGATGGTCCTCTCCTGCCAGGCGGCCGGACGCGAGGTGAAGGTCCCGCCCATGAGGATCACCTCGACCTTGCTGACGGGGTGGCCGATCTCGCGGAGCGCCCTCAGCCGGTGCTCGACGATGCGGCGGGGATCGTAGCCGAGCTGCGCCCCGCGGAGCGCCGAGGGCTCCTCCCCGGTGTAGCTCTGCGGGCTGCGGAGCTCCGGTCCCCCCGGGCAATAGGTGCAGCGCCCGTGCGGGCAGGGGAACGGGCTCGTCATCACCGCCACGACGCTCACGCCCGAGAGCGTGCGCGTCGGCTTCAGGCGGAGCGTCCGCTCCCAGCGCCGGCGCTCCTCCTCGCTCCAGGCGGAGAGGAGATTGGGGGTGGTAGGCAGGCGCTTCCAGCCGGCCTCCCGGGCCATCTGGAGCTTGCGGCGTTGGAAATCCTCCCGCGCTCCCGGATCCGTGGGGGAGCCGTTCGGAGGAGGGAGGGCGGGACGGATCGAGGCGCTCCCCATGGCCCCCTCAACCCCCCGGGGGTTCCCGGGGGTCTGCAGCGCGGGGGATCTCCGCGACACCCGGCCGGGCCCAGGACCCCTTCGACTCATCTCCCTGGAGCGCCTGGAAAAGCCGCCCGCGCTCGAGACCGTTCACGAGCCCGGCCGGCACCCCGGCACGCGCGAGGGCGAGCATCACCCGGACCTTGCGCCGTATCCCTCCGGTGACGTCGGGAGCGCCCGGGAGAGGGTTCAGGCTCTGGAGGAGCGCCTCGTCCAGGAGGGGGGCCACGGCGCGTCGCCCGGGCGCGCCGGGCCTCCACACCCCGGGCACGTCCGAGACGAAGATCGCCTTGGGACTCCCCAGGGCCGGGGCGAGGGCGAGCGCGAGGGTGTCGCCGGAGAGGATGGAGTAGCCCCAGTCCCGGTCGAGCACCACGTCCCCGAAGGTGACGGGGACGGCGTCCGCCTCGAGCACCCGGAGGAAATCCTCCCGGGAGGCGGCCTCGAGCTCTCCGGCCCGGTTGAACGTGCGGGGGAAGGGGGGCAGGCTCAGCGCGGGGACCCCGTGGTCGAGGAGCGCCCGGACGACCCGACGGTGGAGGTCGCGGACGCTGATCGAGGTGAGCGCCGCTCCGCGGGGTCGATGGGCGCGCGAGGCCGCATCGAAGGCAGGCTCGGCCAGGTGGTGCTGGCGGGCCTGCGGGTGGCCGTAGGAGCCGGCCCCGTGGATGAGCACCAGGGCGCGGCTCCCGCGTTCCCGCGCCTCGGCGATCTCCCCGGCAAGCCGGTCGATCACCTTCGGCCGCGCGTGTCGCTCCTCGGACTTCCGGGTGAGTACGCTCCCCCCGAGCTTCACGAGCACGGGGGCGTTCACATCCGCTCCATGATCTCGAGCCCCAGCAGACGTAGCGAGTTCGCCAGCACCTGCCGTGTGGCGGCGACCAGGGAGAGCCGAAGGTCGCGCCAGGGGGGCTCGGCGTCGAGCACCCGGAGCGCCTGGTAGAACTCGTTGAACCGCTCGGCGGTCTCATGGGCGTAGAGCGCGACAAGGTGCACCGCACCGTCGCGGGAGGCCCGGTCGACGGTCCCCGGAAGGCGGGAGAGCGTCCGCGCCAGAGCGAGCTCCCTCGGGTCGGCGGGCCCGGGCAGCTCCGCGGGGGCCGGGACACGGATGGTGGCGGGGTCGGACGCTGTGCCGGTGGCGGCGAACTTCCTCAGCAGGCTGACCGCCCGGGCGTGGGAGTACTCGACGAACGGGCCGCTCTTCCCTTCGAAGGAGAGCGCCTCGTCCCAGCGGAAGACGATGGGCTTGTCCGGCTGGATGCGCAGAAGGTGGTAGCGGACCGCGGCGCAGCCCAGGGACTCGGCGATGGAGTCGGCCTCCATCTCCGTGAGCTCCGGGTGCCGGCGCCGGACCTCCTCGAGCGCTCGGCGGTGTCCCTCGTCGAGGAGGTCGTCGAGGAGCACCACCCGGCCCCCCCGGGTGGTCATCTTCCCCTCGGGGAGGTTCACGTAGCCGTAGAGGAGGGCCTCCGGCCGTCGCTCGTCCCCCAGGGCGGCGAGGAGGGCGTTCAAGCCCTTGACGTGGAGCGCGTGGTCCTGCCCGAGGACGTCGATCACCCGATCGAACCGGCGGAACTTTGCCTCGTGGTAGGCCACGTCCCGCGTGGGGTAGAGATGGGTCCCGTCCGAGCGCGTGGCGTAGACCCAGGGGTCCTCCTCGGGAAGGCCGAAGGGCCGGCCGTCGACACGGAGGGCCCCGTCCTCGGCGCGGCTCGCCGCGGGGGAGGAGACCAGCCGCTCGATCACCCGCTCGACGGAACCGTCGCGGACGAAGTCGGACTCCCAGACGAACTCGTCGAAGCGGACGGAGAGCCGGGCCAGGGAGGCCTCGATCCCCGAGAGGATCGCCCGGGGGACCCGGCGGTAGAGCGCGAGGTCCCCCTCCCCCTTCTCCAGCCGCTCAGCGAGGGCGTTGACCTCCCGCTCCGCCTCGGGGTGGGACTTGATGTAGGCGAAGGCGGCGACGTACGCCGCGCCGTAGAAGGCGTCCGGCTTGACCCCCGGGGGAACCTCGCGGTCGGTGACCCCCGGGAGCGCCGAGCGCACCTCGGGGGGCCAGGAGTCCAGCGGCTTCCCCCAGATCCAGACGAGGGTGGCCGCCTGCCGGCCGACATCGTCGACATAGAACTGGGTGGTGACCCGGTCCCCCCGCGCGCGCAGGAGCCGGGCGTAGGAGTCCCCGAGCAGACTGTTGCGGGCGCGACCGACATGGAGGGGGCCGGTCGGGTTGGCGCTGGTGTGCTCGATGCAGACGAGCCCGGGCCGCTCGGGGAACTCCCCGTACTGGTCCCCGCGTCGCAGGATCTCCGCGAGACAGCCGAGGAGGAAGGCCGGGAGGTCCAGGCGGGCATTGAGGAACCCGCCGTCCGCAGAGATCTCTTGGAAGCCCTCCACGGGGCCGAGCTCTCCGCAGAGGGTCTGGGCCAGGGCCGGGGGGCTCGTGCCGAGCGCCTTCGCCCAACGGAAGGTCGGAAGGGCAAGGTCGCCCTTTCCCTCCGGGGGTTCGGAGAGGTTCGCCTCGACCTCCTCCCTCGTCCCGGAGAACCCGTGCGCCTGGAGCGCCCGGAACACCGCCGAGCTCAGGCGATGGCGCGGAAGGGTCCAGGGATCGGGTCGCTCCAGCCCCGGATCCGGGGAGCTTGCCTTGGGCTCCATGAAGGAAGCGTCAAGAGTGAATCCACCTCTTAAGCCGTCGTGGCCGAGACCCTGCTGGTCCGATACGGCGAGCTGGCGCTCAAGTCCCCGCCGGTGCGCCGGCAGTTCGAGGACCGGCTCAAGCACAACCTCCTCAGCGCGCTCGGACGCGCCGGCATGAGCGCCCTCCTGCGGGCGGACCGGGGCCATCTCTACCTGGAGGTGGCCGATGCCCGGGCGGCCCTTCCGCACGTGGCGAGGGTCTTCGGGGTGGTCTCGGTGAGCCCCGTCGTGGTCCTCCCGGCCGACGTGGAGAGCGTCGCCCGGGAGGTCGTCGAGCGCATCGTCCCCGGGATCCCCGAGGGGACGCGGTTCGCGGTCCGGGCCCGGCGCACCGGCACGCATCCGTTCACCAGCCAGCAGCTCGCGGCCCGGGTGGGGGAGGCGGTCCTCGAGGCCAGCCCTTCCCGCTCGCTCCGGGTCGACCTCTCCCATCCCCAGTTCGAGATCGAGCTCGAGGTGCGGGCGAACCGCACCTACCTCAGCACCGAGCGCTTCGCCGGACCGGGGGGGCTTCCTCTGGGAGTGGCCGGCCGCGTCGGGGCCTACGTCGATGGCGTCCGGGGGGCGCTGGGGGCCTACCTGTTGATGAAGCGCGGCTGCCGGGCCTCCCTGGTGGCCTCCGCCGAGGGGAGCCCTCTCGTCGAAGCGACCCTGCGGAGGTTCGATCCGGACCTGGCGCCCGAAGGTCCCCTCCCTCCCGAGGACGCCTGGGCGAGGCTCAAGGAGAGGGCGGTGGAGGAGGACCTGGAGGGGGTCGCGCTCGCCCTCTCCCCCGCGGAGATGACGTCGGCCCGCGCCTACTTCGGCGAGCTCGTCCTCTTCTCCCCCACGGTGGGTCTTTCGGAGAAGGAGGTGGAGGAGCGATGGTCCGCCGTGCGGGCGCTCGCCGGCTGAGCGACCCTCCCGCCGGGCAGCAGCGCATCGACGATGCGCTCGCGACCCACGAGAGGGAGGAGCTCGGGTCCGGCCAGGGCCGGCGGGAGCGCGGCCGAGCGGAGCCACCGCCGTTCGATCAACGGGTGGAGTTCTGGCTCCTCGAGAGGGAGGAGGCGCTGGCACAGCGGGGGGAGCTCGAACCCCGTGCTCCCCCGCGCCCGGCCCGGCGGACTCTCGAGGGGACACCGGACCCCGCCCCCGAGGACGTCCCCCACCGCACCTGATCGGGACTTGTCCCCGACCCCGAACGGAAGTTCGGGTCGTCCTCGCACGAGAGGGTCGGATCGCTCACGAGGGCGTCTCGCGAAGGGTCGGGTTCCGGCGGTTCCGGGTACCGCGGCGGCTCTC
This sequence comes from Thermoplasmata archaeon, assembly GCA_021828085.1. Classification (GTDB taxonomy): domain Archaea; phylum Thermoplasmatota; class Thermoplasmata; order Lutacidiplasmatales; family UBA184; genus JAKATE01. The sequence continues at coordinate 11,594 of JAKATE010000050.1, forward strand.
TACGGGGAAGGGGCTCCGACCAGGATCTGGCACGAGCGATCTGGGAGGGACCCCTCGGTCGTTTGCGAGGGCGTTCCGCCCGTGCCGGCACAGGGGAGACTCCCCTTGCCGACAGCACGCGAAGGTTCACTCGTTTTCACTTGGGCAACAAATAGCCCGCTCCCCAACGGCGCGCGGCAGGAAGGGCATCTCCATGTCGGCGGATACTTCGGCTCCGGCACTCAAGCGCGAGATCGGTTTCTGGGGACTCACCGCCATCGTGGTGGGGGGGATCATCGGGAGCGGGATCTTTGCCCTCGCCGCCACCCTGGGTTCCGTCGCCGGCCCCGCGGGGATCATCGCCCTCCTCCTCCTCATTGGGGTGGTGATCGTCCTCGCCCTTCCGTACGCGGAGCTGGGAGCGGCCTACCCCCGGTCGGGAGGGCCGTACTCCATCCCCCGGAGGGCGCTCGGCAACTTCGGCGGCTTCCTGGTGGGATGGGGTTACTTCCTCTACGCCTTCACCGGCACGGCCGCGATCATCGACGTCTTCGTGGAGTACCTGGGCACCTACGTGCCCGGGCTGGTGACCAGCGCCAACATCCTCACCTGGACCGGGATCTCGATCGGCCTCGCCTTCCTGCTGGCCTACACGCTGCTCAACATCGTCGGCGTGAAGTGGGGGACCGGTTTCGCCATGGTGACCACCTTCGCCAAGGTCATCCCCCTCCTCCTCTTCGGCTTCATCGGGCTCTACTTCCTCCGTACCGGGAACTTCACCATCGGAGGCTTCGTCCCCTTCGGATGGCTCGGCGTGGCGTTAGATCGGA
>JAKATE010000262.1:0-462 GCA_021828085.1 Thermoplasmata archaeon
GCTGGAGTTCTGGAGCCCGCGCTTCGGCGCGATGGCGTCGATCTCGTCCACGAAGACGATGGCCGGGGAGGCCTGCCGCGCCTTCTTGAAGATCATGCGGATCGCCTTCTCGCTCTCCCCCACCCACTTGCTCATCACCTCGGGGCCCTTCACCGAGATGAAGTTCGCCTGGCTCTCGGTGGCCACGGCCTTGGCGAGGAGGGTCTTCCCGACGCCGGGGGGTCCGAAGAGCAGGATCCCGCGGGGCGGGTCGATCCCCAAGTTCTTGAACGCGTTCGGGTTCTTGAACGGAAGCTCGACGGACTCGCGCAGGTCCTGCTTGACCCGGTCGAGCCCCCCCACTTCTTCCCAGCGGACCGAGGGGACCTCGATCGCGACGTCGCGGAGCGAGGAGGGTTCGATCTGCTTGAGCGCCTCCCGGAAGTCCACGGGGGTGACCTTCATCCGCTCCAGGAGCGAGAC
>JAKATE010000262.1:472-2529 GCA_021828085.1 Thermoplasmata archaeon
CGAGACGCTGATCGGCCGGTCGAAGTCGATCTCGGGTAGGTAACGGCGCAGGGCGCGCATGGCCGCCTCGCGGGCGAGCGCCGCCAGGTCCGCGCCGACGAAGCCGTGCGTGAGGCCTGCGAGCTCGTCCTGGAGCTTCTCCCGCTCCTTGTCGCTCCCTTCGATGGGCATCCCTCGGGTGTGGATCTGGAGGATCTCCCGTCGTCCTTCCACCGTGGGCACGCCGATCTCGATCTCCCGGTCGAACCGGCCGGGGCGTCGCAGCGCGGGGTCGATCGCCTCCTCGCGGTTGGTGGCGGCGATGACGATGACGTTCCCCCGACCGGACAGCCCGTCCATCAGCGTCAGGAGCTGGGCGACGACGCGGCGCTCCACCTCCCCAACCACCTCGTCGCGGCGCGGGGCGATGGAGTCGAGCTCGTCGATGAAGATGACCGAGGGGGCGTGTTTCTCGGCCTCCTCGAACTTCTCTCTGAGCTCCTTCTCGCTCTCCCCGTAGTACTTCGAGATGATCTCGGGCCCGGCGATGGAGATGAAGTGGGCTCCGGCCTCGCTCGCCACGGCCTTGGCGATGAGCGTCTTCCCGGTCCCCGGGGGACCGTACAGCAGGACCCCTTTCGGGGGGGAGATGGCCAGGCGGTCGAACAGCTCCGGGTGCTTGAGCGGGAGCTCGATCATCTCCCGGACCCGGGAGAGCTTCTCGCGGAGCCCCCCGATGTCCTCGTAGGAGACGCGGGGGGCGGTGATCTCCGCCTCGTTGACGGTCTCCTCCCGGATGGTGACCAGGGTGTTCGGCCCGACGACGACGATCCCCTTCGGGGTCGTGGAGATGACGAGGAAGAGGAGCGAGCCTCCCATGAGGAACACTCCGGGCACGACGAACGCGTCGCCGCGGACGAACGGGCGGCGGGAGAGCGCCTTGGCCACGAAGGCCTCGAGGCCCGGTCCCAGGTCCATCTTGGGGGCTCCCGAGTAGATCGGAGCGATGGTGATGGCCTCCGCGGTGGGGGCCTCGACGCGGGCGACCTCGACGCGGTCGCCGATGGAGACCCGCGCGTTCCGGCGGATCACGGCCTCCAGGCGGATGACGTTCTTCCCCTCATCCTCGGGGTTCGCCTTCTGGACCACCGCCGCGGTGGTCTTCCGCCCTCGGACCTCGACCACGTCGCCCACGGCCACCTTCAGCCGCTGGCGCGTCGCGGAGTCGACACGGGCCACCCCGAAGCCGACGTCGTTCTGCGTCGCCTCCATGACCTTGAGGTTCACCGTGTCCGCCATGATGTCCGGTCGAACCCGTTCCGTTGGATAAGCGTATCGTGACGACTGCGGGCCCCTCGCGCGGTCCTGACGGGCATCCCGCCCCGCGCCTCGAGCTTCCCGTTTCATAACCTGAAGACCTCCTTCCCCCTACGATGCCCCACCCCCAGACCAGCTCCGGCTTCCTACGGCGACTCTTCGTCGCGGCAGGCTGGAAGGTCGAGGACATCCCCGCAGGGTGGAGGGCGCGCCGAGGCCCCGAGGGCACCACCGTCCTGGCCTACCTGGATGGGGGGCTACCTGCGGGGTTCCAGCGGCACTACCCCTCGGACGCCCAGGACATCCTCGTGCTCTTCGGACACGCCCCCGACCACCGGGACCGCGACCGGGTCGAGATCACCGGGGCCCGGGCCATCGACCCCGAGGAGGTCCCCGGGACCGTCGTGGCGCTCCTGCACCTTGCCTCCGAACCCCGCGAGGAGGAGGTTTCGACAACGGGGACGGCGCTGGCTTCCGGGGCTCCCGCCCCCCTGCAGCCTGAGGTCCGGGCCCCGGAGGCGGTGGGGGTCGAAGAGGGCGGCCTCCCCCTCGAGAGCCCTTCCGTCCTCGAGCCCGCGACCGCCACCGCGCAGCCCGCGCCCCCTCCTCTCCTGGAGGGCGCCGACTCCCGGCAGGGCTCCTCCGCCTCAGCCCCCCCTACACCCCCGGCCGAGTCCCCGCCCCCGCCGGCGCAGAAGCCGCTCCTCCTTCGTCGGGAGCCCCCGCTGCCCATGCTGCCCGGCGAGCCCTCCCTCTTCCCG
>JAKATE010000263.1 GCA_021828085.1 Thermoplasmata archaeon
GAGGCGCCGATCAAGAACAGGCTCGACCCCTCGCAGGCCTGTTGGGGAGTGCTCCCGCACCCCTGCGACGGACAGTGCCACGGGAGGAAGCACGCCGAGTAGGTTCCCCACACTCCTAGAAGCATGACCAGTCCCCCACCAACGACCGCGGCGGCCCACAGCGGTCCGCTGCGCATGCGCCTTGCCGCCATCTAGGGCCATCGTACCTCGCTACACGCCAATCTACTCTGCGGCCGTCGGATGCTCAGGGAGATCCTGGCCGGGGAGGGGCGTCCCCTCCACGTTCGGATGCGTGAGCGCGGAGCCTTGCTTCGGCGGAAATGTCAACTACGAGCCGGTCGGTCGTCGTGTAAGATGCGCGGCATCCGCGCGTGGGGCGTGCCCCTCGCTCTCCTCGGCATCGGGCTCTCCTTTCTCGCGATCTACGCCTTCGCGGCAGCGTCCGTGGCAAGGGCCAATGCCGACGGCTGTGTAATTGACGGGAACGGGACCGCCGACGGGTGCTCCGCCATCCTGGCGAGTCCTGTCCCGCTGTACCTGTCGTTCACCTTCATCATCGCGTCCGCGGTCGTTGACATCCTGAACCGCCGAGCCCGCCGCCGGCGGTGGCAGCGCGCGCTCTTCGAGGACCCCTCGGTCCCCCCTTGGGCCGAGCACCGTGGTTGAGTCCCTCCTCGAGCTCCTCCGCTCGCCCTGCGACCACGTCGCCGAGGGCCTGGCCCGGGAGGCGCCGTGCCTCTCGGGGTGGGGGGAATAGGGGCCCCTCCCCCCTCCCGGCGGGGCGCCGGCCGCTTCGACCAGGGGAGACCTAGGCAGGGGCGCCCTTATCGGCCCACGGCGCTGAGCACGTGGATGCCCAAACGCTCGCCCGCCGCTATCCAGAACCGAATGGTGGAACTTGCCGTTCACGACCGAGAGGTCCCGGGGGCGATCTGTCCCAGCTGCGGTCACCCCACGAACCTCCATCGACGGATGCGCAACGCCTCGTTCTGCGACGGGTGCCACAAGGGCTGCGTCGCCGTTTCCTCACGGACGTACTGAGGGTCGACCTCGGCTGGGCCCCCGCGCTGCCGCTGACGCGGTTCCCCCCAATTTCCGCGGACGTCACCTCTTAGACGAGGGCCCGGGAGGCCGCGGACCTCCTCAGACCTCTGCCCCTGCCCTCCGACATGCGCGAGCCTCTTCACCGCGGCTCCCCCACGCATGGGGCCCGCGCGCTTCATCCCCGGAGAAACCCGCCCTTGGGGGCGTCTAGTGGCATATTGTAGACCAGCATACTTTCTCGGCTATGAGCGGGCTCACCACCACGGTACGGGTATCCCCCGAGACCGTCCGCGAGTTGGAACGCTTCCGCGCGAGCCTCCACACCAGGACCGCCGACGAGACCATCCGCGCCCTGATGCGCCTGATGAGCCGGGAGGTCCTGCGCGCCACGCACGGCATCGACCGCGGCCGACTGGGTCCCTTCCGAGAGGAGGACCGTGGCGAAGACCGTGGTTGACCCCTACGCCTGGATCGAGCACTTCCGACAGGCTTCGACCGTCCCCTATCCGGGTCGAGGCGTGCGCGGAGCGCGGGGACGACCTCTACACCCCTTCGGTCGTCCTGGCGGAGGTCGCCCCCAAGTTCCACCGCGACCACCTTGCGGCCCCGGTGGCCCACCGTCGGATGGAACAGATCGCCCCCATGCCCTCCTTGGCCGAACTTGACCGGGAGGTCGCTTGGGCCGCAGCGGAGGCCGACCCCGAGCTGCGGCGGTGGGCCAAGGAGCGGTCCTTGGAGGCCCCGGGGCTATTCGATGCGATCATCCTGGGAACGGCACGCAAGCTGGGGGCGAAGGTCCTGACCGGGGACCGCCACTTCGAAGGGCTCGCGGACACGGAGTGGATGGGGTAGGTACCTCCTGCCGGAGTGACCCCGTGCGACGGCGAGGACGGCCCCTGAGGCGAACTCCATGGCTCGGGCCAAGGTCCACCACGACCGGCCCGGCTTCGCAGGTTCTGCGGCAACTTCGGGGTGACCCCGAATGACCTCTGCTCTCACACGGGGAACACCTCCCCCCTTTGGACGCGCTCTGGGTGGTGCCGGAGAACCCCTAACGGCGTCCACCCGGTGCACGTCGAGGACCACCCCGAGGCCCTCCGCTCGCCGTGCGGCCACCTCGCGGAGGTCCGGGCGCGGGAGGCGGCCAGCCTACCCCGGCCGGGCAGCATGGGCGGCGACCGTCGGGCGGGGTTGGGCGCTTGGCTCTCACCGACGAAGTCGGTCGGTCTGTCGAAGCCGTGCGTAGAGGCCTTCCCTCGGCCCGAACCCAGAGTGCCCGAGCACCTCCCCGTCGATGCCGTAGTACATTCTCACCCGTCGGAAGGTGGCCAGGCTGAGGCGCTAGGGTCCGGGGTGACCCGAGAGTTCCTTCACCGAGCAACCGGGCCCGGACCGGAACGGTTGGTGGAGTGGGCCCCGGATTGCGTAGAGGAACTCCTCCCGCACGGTGGGTGGGAGCTTTGCGAACTCTTC
>JAKATE010000051.1 GCA_021828085.1 Thermoplasmata archaeon
TCTGCCCTTCCGATGTAAGGAAGAGGAGTGAGGCTCCCGCCGGAGCCCTCGGGCCGGCTCATCCTCGTCCGCCACGCGCCCGCCGCCGGACGCAACCCCCGGCGGTGGCCCGATGACAAGGACCGCCCCCTCTCCCCCGAGGGAAGGAGCGAGTTCGCCCGCAGCGCCCGGGGGCTGGCGCGGCTCCTCTCGGAGCGCGGGGAGATCCTCACGAGCCCCCTCGCCCGCGCGCGCCAGACCGCTTCGCTCCTCCACCGCGCGTGGAAGGGAAGCTCGAGCCCGCACGAGGTTCCCTCGCTGGACGAGACCTCCAACGCCGAGGAGCTCCTGGCGGTGCTCAACCGACGGCCCTGGAAGGACGACCGCGTGCTCGTGGGCCACGAGCCGCAGCTGGTGGGGCTTGTCGGGCTCGCCCTCGTGGGCGACGCCGTCCCCCTTGTGGAGCTGACCCGGGGAGGGGCCATCGCCCTAAGCTTCGAGGGCCGGGCCGCCCCCAACCGGGGGAGGCTGCTCTGGGCGCTGACCCGGCGGCAACTGAGGATGCTGGGGCGTTAGCCCCGTCGGGCACCGGGGGGGGCGTGGGCGCTTCGGGGCCCTCCGGAGGGGACCGTGGCTCCCCTCCCGTCTATGTCTTCCCCTGCCGGATCCAGCAGGGGAGCGGGGAATGGTTCGAGACGGCGCGGGCGCTCGAGGGCCTCGAGCGGGCCGGTCATCGCCTGCTCTACCTCCTCCCGCGTCCGGAAGACCCGACGCCGAAGGACCCCCGCGCGCAGCCTCTCGATCCCACGAGGGCCGGGCCCGGGCCCTTTCCCAAAATCCTGCCCGTCACCGATCCGGTCCCGGCGCAATGGGCCGTGGCCGTGGTGACCTGGTACGGTCTCACCGCAGAACGGGAGGACGCCCGGGGTTCGCCCAACCCCGGCCCTTTCGCTCCGCGCTTCGAGCGCCTGCGCCAGAGCTACCCGCGTCATCTCCTCGTACTGAGCCTAGAGGAGTTCGGGACCGGGCGGACCTCCCGTGCCGCGCTCCTCGAGAACCGTCGGCAGAGCGGCGTCGTGGGAAGCCCGCGCTCCGTCTCCCGGCACTCCCAGGAGCTCTACCACGCGGCTTTCGTGGCCGCGCGCGCCGGGGGGCGGGGGGACGTCCTCCACCTGGTCCCGGAGTTCTCGCCCGATCTCCCTGCGCTCCAAGAGTTCCCTTTCCTGCTCCCCGTCCCGCCCTTCGGGGAGCGCGCGCCGGTCGGCCACCGGGGAGCCCCCTCGCGAACCCGGACGAGGCTCTCGGTGCTCTGGTACGCCCACGCCCAGAGCTCCGCGCGGATCCTCCCGGGAGTGCTCCGGGGGCTCGAGGCGACCGGCCGTCGCGTCCTGCTGCTCTTGCGATCCCCGGACGGGGGCCAGGAGGCGCCCCCTCACTCGCCTCCGGGCTCGCGGGTGGAAGTGCGTCGGCTCGGTCCGGTCCTTCCGAGGGCGTGGAACCGGCTCTTCCGGGAGGCGGACCTCCGCATCGTCGGAGGGAGCCAGACGCTGCTGGAGGCGTGGAACCACGGTGGGCCGTTCCTCTACTTCAACGGTTGCCTCGAAGGCCCCGGGGGGAAGCCCGTCGGATTCCGCCGGGAGAAGCTCCTCTCGCTGCTCCGTCGCTGGCCCACTGCCGGCCGCTCGACGCTTCGCCGCGACCTCAGGGACTTCGCTGACGGCCGGCGCGTCGAGCCGATCGTCCGCCGGGCGCTCGCCTCCTCGGCCTGGAGGTCGGGTTTCCTGCGCGAGCGGAGGGGGGACCGGGAGCCGTACCCTCCCGGGCTCCGCCCCTCGGCAGAGTACCTCCGCCGCCTCGTGGAAGGGTACGCGGAGAGCGGGCTCACGGCCGAGCGCTACGTCCGGAGCGTCCGCCGACGCCACCGGGACCTCCTGGCCGGGAAGGGCGACGCGACTAGCGGCGCCGGGGAGCGCTCGCGAGCGCGAGGCGGATCTGGGCGAGGCGACGTCGCTCCTCCTTCCTCCAGAGGAGGCTGAGGTCCTCCCCTCCCGGGGACGGGAGACGGGCGACCCATTCCCGGAAGATCTCCAGGTCGTGCAGTCGGCCCAGCCGGCGCTGCAGCCGTTCCCGGCGGCGGGAGAGGCCGCGGCGGGAGGGGTCGGGGGTCCCGCCCGCGCTCGCCTCGAGCACGGAGAGGTTCCTCAGCGCCCGCCGGAGCCGGTGCAGCCGCCGCACCGAGGGGCGCCGGCCCGCCCGGCGGAAGCGTCGGTCGAGCTCCCGCTCCTTGCGCCCGAGCTCCTCGGCGAGCGCCTCCTTCCAGCGCGGGACCTTCCCGGTGGAGACGCGGGTAAGGTCGACGAGCCGCCGGACGCTCCCCCGGCGGGGCTCCGAGCCCAGGTAGGTGCGCAGGAAGGCCAGGCCCACCGCGTCCTCCTGGTCGAGCAGGTGGTGGGCGAGCTCACGCGTCACCCGGGGGATGCGACGGCGGGCCTCGGGACGGTCCAGGAGCTCCCGGATGACGGTCCGGTCCCGCAGCTCTCCCGTTCGCCGGGCCATACGGCCGAGCCGGCGGAGCTCGGCGGCGAACGCCTTGCGCCGCGCGGGGGGGAGGAGGGAGCGGAAGGCGCGCGCGCGGGCGCGCAGCGCCCGGAGCTCCCGGTGGAGCTGGTGGACCGGCTCGGCGGGCGGGGAGGCACTGCTCAACACCTCGGCGTAGGACCCCTCGACCCGGGCCAGGTCCCGCTCCAGCGGCGACGGGCGGGCCGGGGGCCGGCGGCCGGGGCTCACGGGCGGGCGCGGATCGGGGAGGAGGGCTCGGCTCCGAGGATCCCCGTCACGGCCCGACGGACGTCGGCGTGGACCGCGGTGGGTGTGCGGTTCCCGTTCACCCGGACGAAGCCGTACTCCCGGGCCATCCAGTCGAACTGTTCGCGCAGCTTCTCCTGGAAGAGGAAGAAGCTCTCGAAGCGGTCGCGGGAGAGCCCCAGGTCCATCCCGCTCTCCCAGTAGTCGAGGCTTCCGTAGCGGGCGAAGGCCCGGTGGAGCAACAGCTCGCTCCGGGTGTCCAGGAAGACGGTGAGGTCCGGCCGGAGCGCGAAGGAATACAGTCGGCGGGCCCACTCGCGCGGGGCCCCCCGGACGATGGCCCGGGCCATGAGGGTGTAGATGTAGCGGTCCGCGAGGACCACCGACCCCGCGGCGAGGGCCGGGATGATCTTGTTCTCGAGCTGGTCCGCGAAATCCACCGCGTAGAAGAGCGCGAGGGTGGTCGAGCCGAGCACGTGGCCCTTCTTCGCCTCGTCGATCTCCTCGCTCACCAGGTTGCTGCGCCGAAGGCCGGTGTGGACCACCGCGTGCCCCTGGATCTCCAGGTCCTCCTGGAGGAGCGCGCACTCGGTGGTCCTCCCGGAACCGTCCGCCCCCTCGACGACGATGAGCCGTCCCGAGAGCCGCTGAAAGGGCACCCCGGGCAGGGGCGTGCCGAAGGAGCGCTTGGAGGGGGGGGCCCTAGGAGTCATGGAGCAGCGACTCCTCCTTGGGGAAGTCCTCGAGCCTCGGGGCCAGCCGGCGGCGGACCTCGCGCTGGAGTGCCTCGATGTTCCCCACCGCCTCGATGACCTCGAAACCCTCGGTCCGGGAGAGCCGGTCGTACTCGCGCTTGAGCATCCCCTGGAAGCGCCGGTAGCTCGAAGAGACGTCGTCGGCGAGGCGGAGGTCCATGCCGGCCTCGTAGTAGCTGATCTTGTCGCGGCTGAGCCGCTTGCGCTGGTAGGTCACCTCGACCGGGACCCGGAAGTAGAAGGTGAGGTCCGGGGGCTGGGCGAAGGAGTAGAGGCTCCGGACCCAGCCGGGGTCGCATCCCCGGGCGGCATCGCGGCAGTAGGCCGTGTAGACGTACCGGTCGCAGATGACCACGTAGCCGGCCCGGAGCGGTGGAAGGATGTGCCGCTCGTAGCGGTCCGCGAAGTCCGTGGCGTGCAGGAGGGAGAAGGTGGTGGGGGTGAGCAGACCCTGCTTCTTTCCCCGACGGATGATCGAGGCGACCAGCTCGGAGGAGTTCCACTCGGTGAAGAAGACCCGGTAGCCCTGGGCGCTCAGCCACTTGCGTAGAAGCTGTGCCTGGGTGGACTTGCCGCTGCCGTCGAGCCCCTCGAACACGACGAGGCACCCGGTCCGGATGCCGTTCGCCGCTTCAACGGAGGACGCCAAGGTGGACCTCCAAACCGAAGGACCTTTTGAAGAATCGCCTCGCACGCAGGAAGGCACGGGGGGCCGGGGGGATGCCCCGGGCGACGCGGAAGGAGAGCACGTCGCCCTTCCGATGGACCTGGGGCGGGGGACGGCTCTCCGCCAGGGACTCGGCGATGGCGAGGATGGCCCCCAGGCGACGCACCCGGGGGAGCTCGTCCGGCTTCAGCAGTCCCCGGAAACGCCCGAGCGCCCCGGACGGGAGCTCGTCCCCCTCGTGCTGGGCCACGGCGAGGGAGGCGAGCACGATCTCCCGGTGGGTGAGCCCGTAGAGCGGGTGGTTCTCGACCAGGTAGCGCGAGTGGGCCGGGTGCTCCGGGTAGGAGACCACGGTACCGACGTCGTGCAGGATGCCGGCCACCGAGAGGGCGAGGCGGGTCTCCTCGTGGGGGCCGGTCTCGTCGTGGAGGAGCCCGTTGAGCTCGAGGGCGAGCCGTTGGACGCGCTCCCCGTGGCGGGAGGAGAGGTGGAAGCCCCAGGCCATGGAGCGGGCGCTTCCCCAGGCGAGGTCGGTGCGCGACTGCGGCGCGGGCCGGCCCAGGAGCTCCTGGGCGAGCCCCTCGCGGATCCCGCAGGCGCTCACCGTGAACCGCTTGAGGGAGAGACGCCGAAGGAGGCGGTCGATGACGAGGAAGCCGGCGAGGAGGATGTCCGCGCGGTCCGCGCTCACCCCGGGGACCTCCCGGCGCTCCTCGACGGTCATCTCGCCGAGCCGGAGGCTCTCCCGGGTCAGGAAACGTCGGGGGATCTCGAGACCGTGCACCCGCGTGAGCGGATACCGGTGCGAGGCCTCCAGGAGATGGCCGGCGGCCCGGAAGGTACCCCCGACGCCGACGAGGCGCTGGGGGGGAGGGTCGGTCCAAGGGCCGGAAGCCTCGAGCGCGGCGTCCACGAACTCGCGCAGCTCCTGGACCTCGCGCCTCTTCGGAGGGTCGTTGTGGAGGAACTCCTGGTGCATCCGGAGCGCCCCCAGGGGTAGCGAGAGCGCCCGACCGGGCTCGCCCCCCTCGACCCGCAAGAGCTGGAGCGTCCCCCCTCCCAGGTCCGCGAGGAGGTCGTCCCCGAGGATGAGCGAGCTGCGCACCCCGAGGAAGGCGTAGTAGGCCTCCTCCTGCGCGGAGATCACGCGGAGGGGGAGGCGGGTGCGCGAGCGGACCTCCGCAAGGAAGCGGGCGCGGTTCTCCGCCTGGCGCATGACCCCGGTGGCCACCGCCGCACGCCGGTGGACCCGCCGGTCATCGAGGATCTTGCCGAAGCGCTCGAGGGTCTCGAGCGCCCCCTTCCTCGCGGCCGCGGTGAGCCTTCCCCGGGCATCGAGCCCGGTTCCGAGCCGGGGGAGCTCCTTGCTCTCGTAGACGGTCCAGGGGGGGCCGACCGGCCCCGCCGCATAGATCGCGAGCCGGGCCGAGTTCGACCCCAGGTCGATCACGCCGAGTTCCTCCAACGGGTGGGGGCGGCGCAGCGCGCCCTCGGAGACCTCCAGCGCCCGGAGCCCCCGGCGCTGCGCGGCCGATTCCGGGGAGGAGAGCGTCTCGCTCACCAGGGTCCCCCCGCGCCGACCCCCACGCTCGAGGTTCGACGCTCCCCCCGGGGCCGACCTCGACGCGGCATGCTTACGACCCGGGGGGCGGCGCCCCGGGTCCTCGGGGGAGTGGACCGGCTTCCGTCTCCTCCACGAGGGGGCCCAGCCTCCGGGTGAGCCCGTCCACCTTCTCCACGTCCACCACGAGGGCGATGCGGAGGGAACCCCCGTGCGCCCGGCGGGCCTCCTCCACGCGGGCGCTCCACTGGCCGGAGCGGGCCGCCTCCAGCCGTCGCGAGCCGGCGTTGGAGCTCAGCCGGTCCTCCCACTCGGTCGCGTACCCCTCCGCCACGTCCGTCTCCGGGGGGGAGCGGGCGAGCGCCCGCTCGGCCCGGTTGCGGCGAAGGAGGTCCCAGTAGCCGATGTGCTCGACGAAGAGGTCGGCGTACTCCCCCTCGTCGGCGTCGAGCCCCTCGAGCGGGACCTGGTGGCTCCGGGCGTACGCGAGCGCGGCGAGGAAGGCCGGGGAGGGGACCCGGACGGGGCCGAAGCGGGCGAGCCCCCGGGCATAACCGACCTCCGATGGGGAGAGGGGGACCAGAGGCTCGGCCCCCGGGACCCCGAAGTAGCGCTCAAGGCTCTCCACCTCCTCCTTCCCCAGCCCGAGCCCGATCCAGCCGGGGGAGAAGCGTTCGAGCGCGGTGCGTACCTTCGCCCCATCGTCGACCAGCCCCCGGACCGGGCCGAGCAGGAGCACCGATGGGGAGGAGGAACGCAGCTGCCTCAACGCCGCCGGAGCCTCTCCCGCAGGAGCTCCCTGAGCTCGTCCGGATCGGAGTGCCGGCGAAGCTCGGGGAAGCTCACCACCGGGACCCCTTCCACGTCGGTCCGGGAGCCCCGGTCCGGGACGAGGAAGACCGAGAGGCCCTCGGCGACGCGGGAGATCTCGAGGAGGAGACGGGAGCGGCGCCCCAGCTGGTCGAGGGAGCCGGTCCCGAGGATCACCACGTCCCGGCCCCGGGGCCGCTCTTCGCGGGCCAGGGCGTCGAAGGGGGTCCGGACCGTCACGGTGACCTCCCAGCCGCTCTCGCCGAGCTCGTGGAGGACCTCGGGGGGGAACGGTCCGGGTCCGCGCTCGCCCCTGCCTTCCCCCTCCTCCGGGGAGCGCAGGCGCACTTCCACGTCGAACGGCTCGAGGGGAGCGGCGAGGGTGGCGGACAGGGCCTCCTCGAGGCGGCGGACCACCTCCGCCTCCGCGCCCCCTCCCTGTTCGTAGAGCTGGATGGTGCGTCGGGAGACCCCGGCGATCTCGGCCATGGCGCCCAGGGAGAGGTTGTGCTCGAGGCGCGCGCGGCGGAGCGCGGGCCCGTCGACCCGGATGAACTTCCCGCCCGGGCTCGAGAAGAGGAAGGGTGGCACGCCTTCCACGAGGTAGTCCTCGAGCCCTCCGAGGGAGAGGATGCCCACCCCGTGGCGGCTGTAGAGGACCGTGTCGTCGAGCGCCTGGGTGCCGGTGCTGCGGCCCACGACCAGAGGGACCGCGCCGAGCTCCTCCCCGAGCATCCGGAGGAGCCGCGCGTCCTGTGGGCCGAGGGCATCGACGTTCTTGAGCACCTTGACGAGGAGAAGCGTGGAATCGCGCCGTGCGATGAGGTCGAAAGGGGTGGGGCGGAAGTGGTGGAGGTCGAAGACGAAGAAGCCCGTGCGCTCCAGCAGCCGGCGCACCTTCGCCATGCCGGACTCCCGGTCCGTGAAGGAGGGCATGGGTCGACCGTTCCATGGCCGGAGCGTATATATGCCCCTCTCAGGGCCGAGGGGAAGAACGTTCCGGGCTCAGGAACGCTTCTTCCGTTTCGGGCGGGCGGCCGGACGGGAGGGAGCCGAAGGGGCGGGGCCACGCCTCGACGCGGGAGCAGGGGATGGGTGGGGAGTGGGTTCCGCCACAGGGGGGGCGCCTTCGGGGGACGCGACGCCCAGGAGCTCCCTCTCGACGAGCCCGTCGCGGAAGCTCTTGAGCCTGAGGTAGGGGACGGTCACCGGCACCCGGTAGCTGCTGTTGGTCCCCTTGAGGCTCTCGGCGTAACGGCGGAGCCATCCGGTCATCTCGCTGATGCTCTCGAGCACCTCCCTCTCCGGGGCGGTACCGGGGGAGGCCCGGGCCGCGAGCTCGCGCCCCGCCTGGGAGAGGGCGGCCACGGAGAGCGTGAGGGAGTGACGGACGTCGCCCGTCATCCGGGACTCGTAGCGGGACGGGTCGATCGTGGTGAGGCTACGGTCGAGGGCCATCACCAGGTGTTCGAGGGCCGTTCTCCAGCGCAGGTCGCTCAACGTGACCCCATGGCGCTCCTCGAAGAAATAGCCTCACAAGGTGAACGATAAGGCCCAGGCCCTCCATCCGGGCCGCGGACGGGGGCATGGGAGGGAGCGAGGAACCGGCCGCAGTGGCCCCGGTCCGGGGGGAGGCCGTGCTCCGCGTGGAGGAGGACCCGCCGCTCCTCGTGGTGAGCGATCTCCATCTGGGACTCGGCCTTCGGGGGGGCCAGGAACCCCGCCCCTACGTGGCCACGGCGGAGGGCCTGGCCGAGCGCTTCCTGGCGATAGCTCATCGCGAGCGGGTCGGTCGGCTGCTCCTCCTCGGGGATGTGAAGCACCACATCCGCGGTGTCCCCCGCCCGGTGCGTCTGGAGGTGGAGGAGTTCTTCGGGCGACTGGAGGAGGCGGCGATCGAAATGGAGGTCGTCCTGGGGAACCATGACGCCGGTCTCCCCCGGGCCCTCCCCCCCGAAGTGACGGTCCATGGTGCCAAGGGGCTCCTCCGCCGGGGCAACGGGTACTTCCACGGGCACACCTGGCCCTCCCGGCGCCTCCTCCTCGGAGCCCAGTGCCTGGTGATGGGCCACCTCCATCCCGGGTACCGGTTCGCGCTCCCCCGGGACCTGGAGGGGAGCGGGAAGGAACGCGTCTGGGTCCGCACGACCTTCCCTCCGTCGCCCGCCGGCGGGCGCAAGGTCCGTCACCCGGTGCCCCGCGCGCGCACCGCCCTGGTGCTGCCCGCGTTCAATCCGCTGTGCGCTAACGAGTCGCTCAACCGGAGCGAACCCTCCCGCGGGAGGAAATTCCTGGTGCGGCGGTTCCTCCTCCGGGGAGAGTCCCGGGCCTACCTCCTCGACGGCACGGACCTCGGGAAGATCCCGTGGGGTCCGCCCGAGGAGTCCGCCTCCGGTCCGGGTCCCGGTGAGAGTGCCTCGGGCTCCCGGAGCCTCTCCCGGGCGCGGAATCCCCGGACCCCGAGCCGCTGAGAGAGGAAGGGCCACCCCTCCCTTGCGGGGAGGTCGAACGTGCTCGGCGGGAACCGCCGGGGAAGCCCTGTTCACTCGCTCCGGGTCGGGGAAAGGGCTCGGTTGAGGCCATCACAGGTCAGGATGACCCCGAGACCGAAGAGCAGTATCCACAGGGCCGGGAAGACGACGCCCCACCAGGGATTGTAGCCCGTACCAAACTCCCAGCCGGACGCCCCGTTGGAGAGTATCCACGTCCACTCCGGGAAGGTCGGCGAATTGATGAGCGGAAGCGGGGGAGGGGCGAACGGTTCGCTCACAAGTCCGAGGCAGAGACCGGGGTTCGTGATGGTGTAGCCGTACTGGAGCCCTCCCAGGATCGCCAGGACCGCGGCGAGCGTCGTCGGGACCTGGGCGAAGACCGGGTAGAGGCTGTTCGGGATCACGTGGCGGAAGAGCAACCGACGGTCGGAGCCCCCCGAGGCCCGGGCCGCCTCCACGTACGGGAGCGCGGCGACGACCCGGGCGCGCGCGCGGACGGTCCGGGCGTACGGGGCCCAGACGACCAGGAGGAAGAGCAGCCCGAAGACCCAGATGCGGAGGTTTGGGTTGACCCCGGCGAGGATGTAGAGCGCGGCGAGAAGGATGACCACGAACTCCGGGATGGCGAGGAAGGCGTCCGTGAGGGCCATGAGCGTGTCGTCGACGAGCCCCCCCCGGAAGCCGGCGTAGCTGCCGAGGAGGATCCCGATGAGGACCGCCGGGAGGAGGACCTCGAGGAGGAGCAGGAGGTCCCAGGGGGTGGCCCGGACCAGGCCCTGGAGCACGTCGAAGCCGAGTCCCGAGGTCTGTCCCAGGGGATTCGGCCCGACGTGGAAGGGGAAGAGGGTGAGGCTGGGACCGGGGACGACGGGGCAGCTCTCCCCCGTGCCCGGATGGTCCGGGAGGGAGGTCGGGCTCCCCGGGTAGAGGAGGGGGGAGAACGCGGCCACCCCGGCGAAGAAGGCCAGGATCGCCACCCCGGCCACGAGCGAAGGGGTGGAGGCGAGGAGCCGCAGGCGGCTGGGTCGGCGGACGGGCCCGGAGGACGCGTCCTCCTCGGCCACCGGTTCCGAAAGCCGCGCCGGGGCTCGATGGGCCACTCAACCCCTCCTGCCATCGCCGGCCGTGCGAGGGTCGAGGACCCGGGCCAGCGCATCCGCCACGATGTTGACCGCCAGCACCGCCATGAGGAAGAGGAAGGCAAGCACGGCGATGAGCGGCGGTCCGCTGGTGGTGAAGACCTCCCCGTAGACCGATTCCACGAGGAAGGCGCCGAAGCCGTTGTCGTTGAAGAACCACTCGACGAGGGACTGGATGAGCAGGAAGATGGCGAAGGTGTTCGCGAAGGTGTAAAGGTACACGGGGAGGACCAGCCGGGAAGTGTCCCGCCAGAGCAGCCGCGACTCCGGGACACCGCGCGCGCGAGAGACGACCAGGTGGAAGTTCGCCCGCTGGCCCGAGGTTCCGAGGCGCGCGTACCGCAGGAAGAGCGCGGAGAAAGCGGCAGCGATGATCGCGGCCTGGAAGAGGAGTTTGGCGAGGATGACCCCCTCGGCGGCCCAGGAACCCCCGAGGGCGGCGTCGAGGAGCGGGAACCCCGTCGGGGTGGTCCCCCCGAGGTAGTTCACCCAGCTAGGGAAGCCCCCGTAGTTCACTTCGAACCAGGCGCCGCTGGGGAGCGTCCCGAACGGGGCGTCCCCGACGGACTGGGTGAAGGGCGAGTAGACGACACTGGTGAGGATGAGCACCAGGGCGACCAGGGAGAAGAAGGCCCCGAAGGCGGCCAGGGTGCGCGTCGCGTTGTCGAGCGGCCGCCCGGGCCTCCAGCCGGAGAGGAGTCCGAGGGGGTAGGAGATGAGGGTCGCGAGGAGCAGGGCGACGAGGCCGAGCTCCAGGCTGTCCCTCAGGTAGAAGGCCAGGAGCGTCGTCGTGGGGGCGACGGACTCCGGGAAGCCGCCCACGCTCTTCGAGACGAAGCCCCACTCTCCCGTGAAGAGTTGCCCATTGAACTGAAGCCAGCTCGAGAAGTTCACCGCCGGGAGGCTTCCCGAGGTCAGGTCGGGAACCCCCACGGAGAGGAACCAGAGGATCGTCGTGGCGAGGAGGACCTGGGGGACGACCAGCAGCAGCCGACGGGCGAGCCAGAGGAGGAACGGGTTCGCCCCCCAACGGTGAGGCTCGCCCCGGTGGGGCCACCAGACCTCGCGCAGCTCCCGGGCGAGGCGGGGAAGGCTCGGGGACCGGGAGAAGTCGCCCAGGGCGGAAGCGGTCCTCCGCAGACGCCCGGGGGCCCGGCCCACCTGCGCCCGGATCCGCGCGGTCCGCCGGTGCTCAAGGAAGGAGTAGCGTCCGATCCCTACGGCCGCGACCAGCGCGAGGAAGGCGAGGACCCAGATCACCGGGCCCCCGAAGTAGCTCAACAGGCCGGGTCCCGAGGGGCTCACCACCGTCACGGTCCAGTTGGCCGTGATGCTGATCCCCCGGCCATCCGTGACCGTGAGCTCCGTGGTGAACGTACCGGTCCGGGTGAACTCGTGCACCTCGCTGGGGGAGCCGCTCGCCGTCGAACCGTCCCCGAAGCTCCAGAGGTACTGGTACGGGGATTGCCCGCCGGCCACGTTCGCCACGAAGGTGACGACGAGCGGGGAGCTGCCGCGGGACTGGCTCCCGGTGAGCGTGGCCGTCAAGGGGGCGGTGCCGTTGGGCACGCCCCCGAAGGGGACGGAGAGGGTCCATCCGAGCTCCTGGGGGGCCGGTCCCCCGTCATACCCTCCCACGAGAGCGAAGAAGTTCGGCCCCACGGTGGGGTTGGCGACGATGACGGCACTCTGAAGGTCCGGTGGGCCGGCCCCGTAGAGATAGCTCACGGACTGCCAGGTCCCGTCGAGGAAGACCCAGGTGTCGTTGAGCCAGCCGGTGGCGCCCTCGCCCCCGAAGAGCAGCGGGGTCCCGTCGCCCGTGGCCACCAGGAGCGCTAGGGCCCGGGGGGAGGGGGACTGCGCCGTGCGCACCGGGGACCAGACCCCGCCCCGGAACCACCAGGTGTCCGAGAG
>JAKATE010000052.1 GCA_021828085.1 Thermoplasmata archaeon
CGATCTTCCCTCCGCGCCTCCTCCAGGGCATGCCAGAGCGCCTGTCCCGTGTCGAGCACCCCCTGGGGATCGAGCGGAGTCCAGAGGACCAGCACCCCATCGACCTCGGGGAGGGCCCCGGCCCAGCGGAGGGCCCGGGCATAGCGCTCGGGGTCCGCATCGATCCCGAGCATGACGGGATTGGAGGTCACCCCGGTTCCGGGGAGGAGTCGCTGGAACGACGCCTGGGCCTCGGGAGAGAGCTCGGGAACCCTCAGCCCCTCGCGCTCGAGGGCGTCGGTGGCGACAACGCCCGGACCGGTGGCGTTGGAGAGCACCAGGATGCGGGGCCCCGGAAGAGGGGGGGAGCGGATGAAGAGCTCGCTCACGTTGAGCGCCTCGTCGAGGGTCTCCACGCGCACCACCCCGGAGGGTCGGAAGAGCGCCTCCACCTCCGTCTCGCCGAGGCTCCCGCGGCGCGGGTGGCCCGAGGCCGCGCGGGCACCCGAGGCGGTCCGCATGGACTTGAGCGCCACCAGGGGCTTCCTCCTCCCGATCCGGCGGGCCAGGCGGGCGAAGCGGCGCGGGTTGCCGAAGGACTCCAGGTAGAGCAGCAGGACGCGGACCTCCGGGTCGTCCTCCCAGTACTGGAGGAGGTCGTTGCTCGAGACGTCCGCCTTGTTCCCCAGGCTCGCAAAGTAGCGCACCCCGAGATCCCTCTGGCGGGCTCGGTCGAGCACCCCCACGGCGAGCACTCCGCTCTGGGAGGCGAGGGCGAGCGGGCCGTCCGAGGGAGGGAAGGGAAGGAGGGTGGCGTTGAGCCGGACCGCTGGGGAGAGGTCGAGCACACCGAGGGAGGCGGGGCCGAGGAGCCGGATGCCGCGGCCGCGCACCCGCTCGACCAGGGAGCGTTCCCGCTCGCGCCCTTCGGGGCCGGACTCGGCGAAGCCGGCGCTCACCACCACCAGCGCCCGTGCACCCTTGCGCGCACACGCGTCGACGAGGGAGAGCACCTGCGGGGCGGGGAGGGAGAGGACGACGAGGTCGACCGGGCCCGGGACCTCCTCCAGGGAAGGGTAGGTCGGTCGCCCCGCGAGGGACCGGGCGCCCGGGTGCACGAGGTGGACCTCCCCCCGGAAGCCGGAGGAGAGGAGGTTCCGGAGCAGGCGGTCCCCCAGCCCCCGCCCCTCGCGCGAGGCGCCGAGGAGCACCACGCTCCGGGGGGCGAGGAGCGGGGCGAGGGAGGCGACGGTGGCGACCTTCTCGCGCAGCTCGTAGCGGGCGAGGAAGGCCGGGCTGCCGGCGAGGGGGAAGGAGACCTCCACATCGGCGCCCCGGGAGGACTCGGAGACCTCGAAACCGCTGGCGCGGAAGACCTCGAGCATCGCCCGGTTCTGCCGGAGCGTCTCGGCCCAGAACCGTCGGATCCCCCGGTGGGCCGCGAGGAGGACCAGCCGCTCGAGGAGGAGGGTCCCGGGGCCGCGACCCTGGTAGGACTCATCGACGAGGAAGGCCACCTCGGCCGAGTCTTCCAGGCGGGAACCGCGGACGTACTCCCCATGCGCGATGATGCGCGGCTGGTCGGGCTCGCCGACCAGGATGATCAGCCCGAAGCGCTCCCCGCCGGGGGGTGCGCGGAGGAGGCTGGCCGCGGCCACCTCCGGCGCCACGGCGGCGAGGAAGCGCTCGGCCCGTGTCTCGGGGGCCAGTCGGCGGAGGAAGTCCACCAGAAGGGGTAGGTCCGCAGGTCCGAGGGCCCGGAGATGGGCGCTCTGACCGTCCCGCAGAAGCACCTGGCTGTCCTCGAGGGGCCCCTGGGGAAGTCCGGCCGCCCGGGCCGGGGAGAAGGGGCTTCCGACCCCGGAGGTCGGGGCAGGGGGGGCTCCGGCCCCGGCCTCATCGGAGGGAGGCTCGGAGGGCATACCAAAGCGCGAAGGGAAGGGGGCTCTTGTCGCTTCGGGACCGAGGGGGGTCTCGCGGGGGAGCGTCGCAGCTCCCTCAGGGGAGATGGCGGACCTGCTCGAGCTTCTCGAGGAACTCGACGCCCTCCCCGGTCTTCATGGGGGTGCCGTCCTCTTTGGTGAGGGGGAGCCCGGCGGCGAGGCAGGCCTCGGGGGGGGTCTTGCCCTCGAGTAGCGCGCGCACGGCCCGGAGCTCCTTGCGGCTGAGCCGCAGTGACCCGAGCTGGAAGTCCTCGAAGGCCTCGTAGGCGACAGGGGCGACGGCGCGGGCGAGCTCCCCCAGGACTGCGGCGAAGCGCCGGATCTCCTCCTGGGCATGGGCGTCCAGCCGGAGCTCCAGGAAGTGGAAGAGGTTGTGGAGGTCCGTCTTCCAGTACCACTGCGTGTAGAAGGAGACGGGAAGGACGATCCGCGCGGTCTCCCGGGCCACCCCGGCGGCGAGGGCCCTCTCGTAGGCCGCGTACGCCTCCGAGGAGAGCCTCTCCACGTCCTGGCGGAACTGCTCCACCGTGGGGGCGGGGAGCGCCTCCGCGCGCCCCTGACGGTTCCGGGAGGACTGCCGGCGGACGTCGTCGGGGAGGGGCACCTCGTACTCGTCGGGGATCACGGAGTACCTCGCGCTGTACTCGTTCACCGAAGCCATCCGGTGGCGGACCCACTGACGCGCGACGTAGATGGGGAGCCGCACGAGGAACTTCAGCTCCACCATCTCGAAGGGGGTGGTGTGCCGGTGGCGCATGAGGTAGCGAAGGAGCCCCCGGTCGTCGCGGAGCGTCCGGGTCCCCTGGCCGTAGGAGACGCGCGCGGCCTGGACGATGGCCGCGTCGTTGCCCATGTAGTCGACCAGCACGACGAAACCGTGCGAGAGGACCGGGCGCTTCACGCCGATGAGACGGTCGGCCTCAGGCACCTGGGGCCGGACCATGGGCGCCTCCGAGCCTTCCACGGGGGTCCGAGGGGTCGGGCCGATTAAGGTCTCCGGGGCCTCTTCGGTCCTCCCGGCCCTCGCCGGGGGTCTTCCCGAGCGGCCCGCAGGATCTGCGCGGCCACGAGGGCGGCGGGGATGCCGGCATCGATGTTGACGACGGCGAGGGGGGCGCAGGACTGGAGCATGGAGAGGAGGGCGGCCTCCCCCTTCCCCCCGCGGCCGTACCCGACGGAGGTGGGGACGCCGATCACCGGCCGGTCCGCCAGACCTGCCACCACGGTGGCGAGAGCCCCCTCGCGGCCTGCGCAGACGATGTAGACGTCGGGGTGCGCGCGCTGGAGTCGGGGGAGCTCCCGGAGGAGGCGGTGGAGACCGGCCACGCCCACGTCGTCCGCACGGACCACCCGTGCTCCCAGGAGCCGGAGCGTTCCCTCCACCTCGGCGGCGACGCGGGCGTCCGCCGTACCGGCCGTGAGGACCGCCGCGGTCCTGCCGGTCAGGTTTCGTTCGAGGTCGGCCCGTCCCAGCACGGCCAGTCGCGCATCGGGGAGGAACCCGAGGGGCAGCCCTTCCTTGCGCAGGCGCTCGAGGAGCCGGTGCGACCTCCGATCGAGGCGGGAGATGATGGCGGGCTCGCCGGCCGCATGGAGGCCCTGGAGGAGCGCCCCCAGGTCCTCCGGGGACTTCCCTTCCGCGAGGACGATCTCCGGGATCCCTGAGCGCTCGCGTCGGCGCAGGTCGAAGCGCGCGTGCGCGCCGCCGGGCAGGCTCCCTTCCCGCAGGATCCGGGCGGCCTCCGGAACACTGAGGCGCCCGCTCCGGAGCGCTCGGAGGATGTTCTCGACCATGACCTTCCCTTCGGGCCGGCCCCCCGACGCCCCGCGGGAACCGGGCCGGCGGGCGCAGGAGATTACCCAGTTCTTAAATCCGTCCACCCCCTCGCGCGCGCCGGAGCCATGCCGATCTCCTTCGACCTGACCTCCGAGCAGGAGGAGCTGCGCAACCTGGCGGCCAAGTTCGCCCGGGAGGAGATGGCCCCGAAGGCGGCCGAGTGCGACCGGAGCGGCCGCTTCCCGGAGGAGATCTACCGGAAGGCCTGGGAGCTCGGGCTGATGAACCTGAACGTGCCGACGGAGTACGGCGGCTCCGGGCTTGCCCTGCTCGACCAGTGCCTCATCACCGAGGAGCTCGGGCGCGCCTGCGGGGGCATGACCACCTCCATCCTCGCCAACTGCCTCGCCCTGCAGCCGATCAACCTGGCCGGGACCCCCGAGCAGAAGAAGCGCTTCCTCGGGGAGTTCTGCTCGGGCTACCGGCTCGCCTCCTTCGCCCTCACCGAACCGGGGGGCGGGAGCGACGCGGGGGCGCTCAAGACCCGGGCGCGGCGCGAGGGGGACCACTACGTGCTCGACGGGCAGAAGTGCTTCATCACCAATGCTCCCCAGGCCTCGCTCTACACGGTCTTCGCGACGGTGGACCCGGCGAAGAAGCACGCCGGCATCTGCGCTTTCGTCGTTCCCAGGGACACCCCGGGGGTCTCCATTGGCCGGGAGGAGGACAAGCTCGGCCAGCGCGCCTCCTCCACGGCCACGGTGATCTTCGAGGGCGTCCGGGTGCCCGTGGACCACCGCCTCGGGGAGGAGGGAGAGGGCTTCCGCGTCGCCATGGCGACCTTGGACTCCACCCGGACCCCCATCGGGGCCCTCGCCGTGGGCATCGCGCGGGCCGCGCTCGAGCACGCGGCCCGCTACTCCCGTGAGCGCACCAGCTTCGGCGTCCCCATCTCCCAGCATCAGGCCATCGCGACCAAGATCGGGACCATGGTCCAGGAACTCGAGGCGGCGCGGCTGCTCACCTGGCGCTCGGCCTGGCTCGTGGACCACGGGGAGCGGGCGACGCTGGAGAGCTCCATCGCGAAGTGCTTCGCCTCCGACTCGGCGATGCGCATCTGCGACGAGGCGATCCAGATCTTCGGGGGGTACGGGTACATGCGCGACTACCCCGTGGAGAAGCTCCTGCGCGATGCGAAGCTCTGCCAGATCTACGAGGGGGCCAACGAGATCCAGCGCCTGGTGATCGCGCGCGAGTATCTCAAGCGGTTCGCCTGAAGGGGCCGGGGGCGGGCGTGGAAGGCTGGGTCTGCGTGAAGCACGTCCCCGAGTCCGAGACGCGGCTTCGCGTGGACCCTTCGGGGAGGCGCTACGACCCCCAGGGGGTCCATTTCACCATCAACAACACCTACGACGAGGCCGCCGTCGAGGAGGCGCTCCGGCTCCGGGAGAGCGGAGCGCTCAGCAAGCTCAGCATCCTCTCCGTCGGACCCGCCCGCTCGGAGGAGGGGATCCGCTACGCGCTCTCCATGGGGGCGGACGAGGGGCTCCTGGTGGAGACCCCGCCGGGGGAGGAGCTCGACCCGCTCTCCAGCGCCCGCGTGCTCGCCGCCGCGCTCCATCCGGAGCCGCACGATCTGGTCCTGGTCGGCCGGCAGGCCGCCGATGATGAGGCGGGCATCGTGGGGAGCGCGCTGGGGGAGTTCCTGGGACTCCCGAGCTATGCCTTCGTCACGGGTCTGGAACTGGAGGCCGCGACGGGGGCGCTCAAGCTCCGCCGTTACGTCGAAGGGGGGGAGGAGGCCTTCACGGCGAAGGCGCCGGCGGTGATCTCCCTCCTGAAGGGCCAGAAGGACCCCCGCACCCCTACCCTCCCCAACATACTCAAGGCCCGCCGGAAGCCCCTGCGAAAGCGCCCCCTCTCCGAGCTCGTGACCGGGATGGAGCCCGGCCTCCGGAGCTCGACGGCGCTCAAGTTCCAGCTGCCGACCCCCAAGGCCGGGGCGAGGATCGTGGACGGGGCGACGCCGGAGGAGGCCGCCGAGAAGCTCGCCCGGCTCCTCCGGGAGGAGGCGAAGGTCCTCTGACGAAGCCTCTCCTGGTCTGGCTGGACGCCCGCAACGGGGGGATCTCCCCCGCCTCTCAGGAGGCCCTGGGGGCCGGGCAAGTGCTCGCGAAGACCCGGGGGTCCTCGCTCTTCGCGGTCGTCCTCGGAGGGGCGCCCGGACCCCTCACGACGTCGCTCTCCGGTGAGGGGGTTTCTAAGCTCTACACGGTGGCAGCGCCCGAGCTCACGGCCTTCGACGCCCAGGCCTACGCCGCGGCGATCTCCCAGCTCGTGGTTCATCTCGGGGGCGTGGAGGCCGTGCTCCTTCCGGGCACGAGCGCGGGACGGGAGCTCGTCGGCCGGCTCGCCGCCCGCTTGGGCGGGAGTGCCGCTTCCGAGGTGATGGGCCTCGAGCCCGGGGTCGAGGGAGGGCTGCGGGTCTCCCGTCCGCTCTTCGGCGGGAAGGCGACGGAGACCCGGGAGCTCTTCCCCCCCGCCGTGGTCTCGGTCCGCGCCCACGCCTTCGCCCCCGCCGCTCCCGGTTCCCCCGTTCCTGCGGAGGCCTTCCCGCTCCAGTCCCCTGTCACCCCCGAAGGCGCTCCCCGTGCGGTCGAGAGGCTCCCCGCCCCGAGGAGCGACACCCCCGAGCTCACCCAGGCCACGGTCGTCGTCTCCGGCGGGCGGGGACTCAAGGGTCCGGAGAACTGGCCGCTCCTCGAGGAGCTCGCGAGGGTCCTGGGGGCGGGCCTGGGAGCCTCACGGGCGGTGGTCGACGCCGGCTGGCGACCCGCGAGCGAACAGGTAGGGCAGACGGGGAAGTCGGTGGCCCCGCAGCTCTACATCGCTGTGGGGATCTCCGGGGCGATCCAGCATCTGGTGGGGATGTCGCAGTCCCGCTGCATCGTGAGCATCAACACCGACGCCTCGGCCCCCATCCTCAAGGTCGCGGACTACGCCATCGTCGGGGACGCGGTCAAGGTCGTTCCCGCCCTCACGCGGGCGCTCCGTACGCTCCAAGGGGGGACCGGCGGGTGAGATCGCTCCTCCTCCGGAACGGGAGAACGACTAAGGCGTAGCGAAGCCATGCACAGGTGGGGCCATGGAAGCTCGGGATTCCCCAGCATCGAGCGTGCCTTCGAGCAGCTTGGAGGCCCTGACCGAGGCCCAGCGGCTCGCCGAGCATATCCAGTCGCCGGAGCAACGCGAAGTGGCCCTCGCCACCGTGGGCTCGGTCTGGGCGCTCTGGGGGAACCCCGCCCGCGCCCATCCACTCGTCGACCGGATCTCGCCTAACCAGGACCCGTTCCCCCAGTCCCCCTGGGGGGCGCTCCTCCGGGCCCGCGCCGGTCTCGCCTACGCCTATCTCGGTGCCCAGGACTCGGCGGTCCAGCGCTTCGGCGGCGCCCTCGAGAAGTTCAAGGAGGTCCCGGCCGCCGCCCGGGCGGGCCTCTCGGGCGCGTTCTGCCTGAGCCTCTCGCGGGCGCACGAACAGATGGGCGATCCGCGCCTGGTGGCCCTGGTGGTGGAGCTCGGGGCGCTCGAAGGGAGCCCCTCGGAGCGCGTCCAGGCCCAGGGAACGCTCCTCCAGATGGAACTCCACCAGGCCCATCTGGAAGGGGCCCGGAAGCTCGCGCAGGGCCTCCTCGACCTTCTGCGGAGCCCGCACCTCCTGGACGAACCGGCGCTCGATCGGCTGGTCGAGTTCGTCATCTCCTACGTCGAGCTCACTTCGGACCGGGGGGTTCTCGCGGACCTCCAGGAGCGCGCCTTCCCGCTCCTCGGCCGACCCCTCCTGTTGAAGGCCCAGTCCCTCGTGGGCCGCCTGCTCCGGGAGATGGGGGAGGCGCTCCGGGGGGAGCGCATGCTCCGCGAGGCGCAGGGGGACCTGCCGGCGCTCAAGGGCATCGCCGACCGGGTCCGGATCGGGCTCGAGCTGGCCAAGCTCCTCGCCGAGGACGGCAACGCCCCCGCCACCGAGACGCTCCTCGAGTGGACGCACGAGCAGCTCCTCCCGACCTCCCGGCCCGGACAGCCCTCCCCGTTCGAGGAGGTGCTGCTCCGGGGGCGGGCCTCCGCCCACGCCTCGTTAGGGAGACTCGAGGAGCTTCGAGCGGACTCGGAGGGGTGGCTCCAGGAGGAGTCGCTCCCGCTGCGAGACTCCGGCCTCGAGTTCCTGGTCTCGCGGCTCGGCGAGCTCGCCGCCGAGCCCGCGCTCCTCGCGCGCCGCCTCCAGCGCCTCCGAGAGCGGCTGGAGAGCAGCGCCCCGGAGACCTTCCGCCGCCTGGATGCGGAAGCGGAGCGCTCCCTGAGGGCGCAGGACCTCCCGGAGGCCCGGCGCTCGGTGGTCCGGGCCCACCGGGTGGCCCTCGCCTACCTGGCCGAGATGCCGAACCTGGCCGAGCTCTGGACGACCCTCCGGGAGCTCAAGACGGCCTTCGACCAGTGGGACCCCCGCTGGGGGGACCGGCGTCTCTTCCTCAAGGACCTCGACTCGGCCCAGGAGGCGCTCAAGCTCCGGGATTGGCGTCGGCTCCGGATGGTGCTGCGACGCGCCCAGGAGACGCTCCACCAGAAGGAGCGGGCGGCCACCGGGCCGACGGAGCTCCCGCCGCGCGGGGAGTCGGCTCAGCGCGGAGGGTAGCCCGCGGGGGGCGGCGCCGGCGGCGGGCCGTACATCGCGTAGGGGTTCCGCAGCGCCTGCTGCGCGGACTCGAGCAGTCGCTGGAACTTCACCGGCTTCGGCAGCCCGGCCCAGGTCTCGTTCGCCATGGCGCTCGGCCCCAGGGCCTCGGCGCTCAGCTTGAGGGTCCCGTACCCGAGGATCCGCTGGAAGGCGGTGGCGGTCACCTGGACGCCCCGCACCTGCCCGAGCTGGATCTCGTCGAAGTCCTTGCTGAAGATCCCCGTCTGCCGGATGACCCGGGTGGAGGTCAGGACGTAGACGGTCCGGATCCACGAGAAGTTGCGGGCCAGCAGGTAGAGGAGGCCGATGAGCACCAGGACGATCCCCAGGTAGACCGGCCAGGAGTTCGAGGCGTAGGGCACCCTCAACAGGAAGGTCGAAGGGATGCTCGGGAGCCATCCGATTCCGGCCAGGGGGGAGCCGGAGACGTTCTTCCAGAGGATGAGGTTGATCGCCGCCACGAGGATGAGGAAGACCGCCGGGCCGGTCAGGAAGATCCAGCGGGAGGGTCGGCTCTCGTAGAAGAGCTTCTCCCCCTCGGTGAGGTACGTCGCCTTGAGCAGACGGGGGATGTGCTCGGGGGCTCGCTCAGCTCGGGCTCCGGAGGAGACCATGCGTCACCGGACGTTCCTCCGCACGGAAATACCTTGGTCTTTCCGCCCCGGGGTAGGCTCAAGAGCCCCCCCGCGTTCGGCCGACCCCCATGGGGGTCACCGACTGCCACGTCCACATCAATCCCCTCTGGGAGATGCGGCCGGCGGCCCGGGCGCTCATCGAGGCGGAGCGGAGCGATCGGGAGACCCTGGAGGCGTACCTCCGCGAGCCGGAGCGCTTCCTCGCCTACCTGGACCGGGCCGGGGTCGAGCGGGCGGTCCTGGTGAACTACGTGAGCCCGGAGGTGGTGGGGTACACGGAGCGCTCCAACGACTTCGTGCTGGACTACGTGAACGGGCACACGGACCGCCTCATCGCAGTGGGCTCCGTCGACCCCCGGACCCATCCGGACCCCCGCGGGGCCCTGCGCGAGCTCAAGCGACGCGGGCTCCGGGCGGTGAAGCTCCATCCCCCCCACCAGCTCTTCTTCCCGGACGCCTACCGGCCCGAGCGCGGCGGGGATGTGCGCCTCTCGGAGCTCTACTCGACCTGCGAGGAGCTCTCGCTGCCGGTCATCTTCCATACCGGCACGAGCATCTTCCCGGGTGCCCGGGACAAGTACGGGCAACCCCTCCTCATCGAGGACGTGGCCATCGATTTCCCGAAGCTCACGATCGTGCTCGCGCACGGGGGAAGGCCGCTGTGGACCGCCGAGGCCCAGTATCTCTGCCGGCGCTTCCCGAACGTCTATCTGGAGGTCTCGAGCGTCCCTCCCTCGCGCCTGCTGGGCTATTTCCCCGAGCTGCCTCGGCTCTCCGAGCGCGTCCTCTTCGGCAGCGACTGGCCCGGCCCGGGGGTGAAGGACCTGGGGGAGAACCTCGCTCGGTTCCGGGAGCTCCCGCTGGGGGAGGAGCGGCTCCGGCGGATCCTCGAAGAGAACCCCCGGAAGGTCTTCCCGGATTAGATTCGACGGTGGAGGCAAAAGGGAGAACCCTGGGCTCGCAGACCTGGGAGCACAAGGTGGGCCCCGAGAGGCCTGACAGCGGTTGCGCCGTCCTTCCCCCAGCGATGCGGACAGGTCCGGGTCCCTCCAAAGGACTTGCGCGCGGCCCGAGCTGGAAGGGGTCGATCTCCTAGTCCCCGACCGGCCATTTCCCCGGTTCAGGCGGTCCGGTTCCCGGCCCTAACCGTCCAGGAATGCTCGAAGGGGAAGAGCCCCGCTCGAGGAGGTCGCGGCCGAACCGGTCGGAACCGACCTCTTCACCCAACGACCTGCCCGGTCGAGTCTACCTGGAGCCGGCCCTTGGACAGGTCCAAGATCACCAGCTCGTTCCCCCACGGGTCCTTCACCTTGGCACATCGCCCGACGGGGATGTCGAAAGGCTCCAAGACAACCCTACCCCCCGCTTCCACGAACTCTCGGCAACTGGCATCCACGGAGTCGACGAGCAGGTCGGTCTCGGGGGTCCCCTGCTCCTGCACGAGCACGAGTTCTGTCTCACCATTGCCCATCTTCAGGCCCGCGGACTCGTCGCCTCTCCGCCATGCGGGCGAAAGTCCGAGGCGATCACGGTAGAAGCGGAGCCCGGCCTCCAGATCTGGGATGCGAAGCAGCAGGCAGTCAACTCTCCGGAACATGGGGCGGACATCCTCGGTCTCAGATAATTGCTCCCAACCCATGCACGTCTTGGGACAACCCCCGATCGGGGTCGCTGGCCGTCCAGGATAGCGCAGGGCGAGCAGAGTCCGGTCACGTTCCCGACGCACCCTCGGTGTGTGCTCAGCCTCTACCCAGGAGCGACTGCCCTGCTTGTTCCTGCCAAGGGGGACCCCCGTTTCGTGCGAACCGGGACAGCCCGAACTCCCCCCCGCTCCGACCCCACTTCCTCGCCCCTTCCCGGTGCATGGTCCCCGCGGAGCGCAGATTGCCTGGTCCTCGGACCGGCGCCCGGGCCCCGCGCTTCGCTCCCCCAGGCTCGAACCCTCTCCAGGGGAGTAGCTGGAGACACCCCGACAACCAGTTCCAGCCAAGTACCCCCGCCGTGAACTCGTGACGTCGAGGGTCGACGTTCACCCTGCGACCTGGGGTGGCACCACGATCGGCCTTCGCTCTGGGAAACCGGGGCCGGGGACGTTCTATCGGGGGGAATCCGTAAGCGAGGTGAGGCGAGGTATTATACCCCGGTCCGGTCGCTTGGTGGATGATGGAAGAGAGACCGGCGGGCGAGGCGGAGACGCCCGCACCCCTCGCGGCCCCCGAGAACCCTCCGGAGGCCGCGGCCGAGAAGACCGAGACCCCCCTGGAGGTACCCCCCGTCCAAGAGGGGGCCGCCTCGATCGAGGGAGGCGAAGGGGTGGGTCGGCTTCCCCTACCGCGCAAGGACCGCGGGGAGATCTACGGGATCGCGAACCAGCTGCTCGGGGCCGCGCGCATCCGGGTGATGTGCGAGGACAACGTCTCGAGGATGGGACGGATCACGGGGAAGCTCAAGAAGAAGATGTGGATCCGGGAGGGGGACCTCCTCATCCTGCGTCCCTGGGGCTTCCAGGAAGGGAAGGCGGACATCCTCTTCCGTTACAGCCGGACCCAGGCGAACTACCTGAGCCGCCGGCACCTCCTCCCCGCCTCCCTGGACCTCTTCGGGGGCGAGGTTCCTCCCGAGCCACCGCGCCGGCGCCACTGACCCTCCCATGGCTGCGCAGGGTGGGGCGCGCGGTCCGCTCTTCTCGGCGCAGATCGGA
>JAKATE010000053.1 GCA_021828085.1 Thermoplasmata archaeon
TTCCGATCTCGCTGCGCGCCAGGATTTCGAGCGGGCGGCCGTGTTGCGGGACGCGCTCTCCGCCCTGGCCGACCTGGAGGAGCGCCAGCGGGTCGTCGATCTGGGAGAGGAGCGGGCCGATGCGGTCGCCCTCGCCTTGCCAGAGATCCCCGGGGTGCTCCGGGCCGCGGTGGGAGTGCTCAAGGTCCGCGAGGGGCAGGTGGTGGGCGGGGAGCCGTACCTGCTCACCCTGCCGGTGGAGAACCCGAGCAGCGCCGGGGAGATCCTCTCCACCTTCCTGTTGCAATACTACGGTCCGGGGCGTGAGCGCCCGCGCCGGCTCTACCTCCCCCCGGATCTCCCGGGACTCGAGGGGGCAGAGGAGGCGCTGGAGGCGGACGGTTCCATGTCCGTCGAGCGTGCCCAAACGGGACGGCGGCGCTCGTTGCTCGACCTCGCGGAGAAGATGGCCCGCGCCCATCTCGATGCCCGCGCCGGACCGCCCACCCCTGCGCCCGTCCTGAAGGCCCTCCAGGAGCGCCTCGCGCTCCCCACGCTCCCCCGACGGATCGAGGGGATCGATATCTCCATCTTCCAGGGCTCCCACGCCGTCGGCTCGCTGGTGGTCTTCCGCGACGGGTTGCCGGCCAAGGAGGAGTACCGCCGTTTCCGGATCAAGACCGTGGAGGGGACCGATGACTTCGCCTCGGTCCATGAGGTGGTGCTCCGCCGTTTCTCCCGTCGGCTACGCGAGGGCGCGGATCTCCCGGACCTACTGCTCATCGACGGCGGCGCGGGGCAGGTGGGGGCTGCGACCAAGGCCCTGGAGGAGATCGGGCTCTCCACCCTCCCCATGGTCGGGCTCGCCAAGCAGCGGGAGGAGCTCTATCGCCCCCACCTTTCCGTCCCGGACCGGCCTGACCCCAATGCCCCCGACCTTTTGCTCCTCCGCCACGTCCGCGACGAAGCGCACCGCTTCGCGGTCGGTTACCACCGGACACGCCGCCGGATGGCGCTCCGAGAGGAGGTCCGGGCCGTCCCCGCCCCTCGGGCGCGCCCGCGTCGCGCTTAAGGCCCTGAGCGCTGCCCCTCCGCATGCAGGTCCGACGTTGGGGGTCCCCTCCTTCCCTGAGCTCGATCCGCCTGGACCCGGGGGAGCCTCTCTTCGCGTCTCTCGAGCGCGCCACAAAGGAACTCTACCTCTCGAGCGGCTTCATCACGAGCGGCCTGGGCTCCCTCAAGGACGTGGTGCTGGGATTCTACCAGGACCACGGGTACGTCCGCCGACGCTTCGAGGGACCGTACGAGCTGTTGAGCCTCACGGGGAGCCTCGCAGAGGTCGATGGACGCCCCCACTTCCACCTCCACGCGGTCCTCGGGAACCCCGAGTACCAGGCCTTCGGAGGACACCTCCACGAAGCGACCGTTGCGATCCTAGCGGAGGTGCTGCTCGCCAGTGCTCCGGGACTTCGCTTCGGCCGCAACCCCGGGGGCCCGGAACTCAAGGTCCTTGACCTCTGGCCCGGCGGCAGCCCTACGGATCCACCGCACTAAGGGGGGTCTCCCAGCCAGCGCGTCGCCCGAGTTGAAGCGCTCCGGCGCAGCCGCGGCGATACATACATGGCCGCCGCCCAGGGGACCACCGGCCGGAGCGCCCAGGCGGCCCAGATCGGGTCGTCGCGGTAGAGGTCCCGTCGCTGCCCGTTGCGCAGGACCCACACCGGGTCCGGGGGCCGACGCGATCGGGGGGACGCGCTCACCGGCAGCGCCTGCGCGAGATCGATGAGAAGCTCCCCGGGACGGGCCCGGAGACGCGAGGAGAGCTCCTCCTCCCAGGCCCGCCGGGCGGCCGGGTCCCTCACCAACCGGGAGAGCTCCCGGAACGGGGCGTCCGTCCGGTCCAACGTCGCCACCCTCTTGTAGAGCTGGCGGACCTCGAGACGCCGGGCGAGCTCGCCTGGGACTCCCTCGGAGGTCTTGAGCCGGCAGAGCAGATCGCCGTCGGTCCAGGCGTACCACGGTTCGCTGCGTGCACCGGGCCAGCGTTCCACGGCCCCCTGGAGCATCATCTCCGCGATGCGGACGGTCTTGTTGTAGTAGACCGAGGAGTACATCAGCGAGCGCGCCAGCAGGAAGCCCTCCACCGCGGCCCTCCCCTTCTCCTCGAAGGCCAGGTGCCCGTCGACCCGGCGGGCGGTCTCCAGCAGCCGGTGGGCATCGATGATCCCGGGTCCCACTCCGGTGTACCGGGCGTCCCTCTCGAGATAGTCCACCCGGTCCGCATCGATCGCCCCGTGGAGCATCTCCCCCACGTACGGCTTCCCTCCTTCGCGCTGGGGACCGAGCAGCCGAGAGAGCTCCCGGGGGGGGATCCCGTGACGTTCGAGCAGGGTCGGAAGCTCTTCGGACGGGCTGCCCGAGAGCCTCTCCCCCAAGGAGCGGAAGCCCGCGAGCGGTTCTCCCTCGACGAGGGCCCGGGTCATGTCCTCGTGCGATCGACCGGTGAGTTCGCGGAGGACCGGCTCGAGCGTGTGGGAGTAGGGGGTATGCCCCAGGTCGTGCAAGAGACCGGCGATGGAGATGGCGTGGGCCTCCCGCTCGGGGAGCTCCATCGCCTCGGACATGGCCCGGGCGAGGAAGAGCACCCCCAGGGAATGCTCCAGGCGGGTGTGGTTTGCCCCGGGGAAGACCAGCTGGGCGAGCCCGGTCTGGCGGATCCCCCAGAGCCGCTGGACGAGCGGATGGCCGACGAGCGCCAGGGAGAGACCGGAGAGCTCGATGGGACCGTGGACCGGATCGAAGATGTACTTCCGCGTCACGGCCCCCCGGACGGCCATCCCGCACCCGCATAAAGGGGGGCGGGCTGGCGGGGGCGCGTTCGCGGGAAGGACGTTATAGTTTGCCGGGTTCATGCGAGGGTCGGATGGCGCGGGAGAGCCCCAAGTTCCTCGACCAGCTGCGCGACCTCCAGCGGCAGGCGGACGAGGCGTGGGGAAAGCAGGACATCGAGTCCCAGGGTAAGCACCTCCGCGAGATGGTCACGCTCGCCCGGGCTCACCAAGGTTCCGGCGATACCGTCGCCTCACCGGAGGTGGCCGAGCTTCTGGACCGGGCCTCCTTCGCGCTCTATCGTCTCTCCCTCAACGAGCCTGCCCTCGAGGCGGTCGACCTCGCCCTCGGGCTCAACCCGGAGCTTCCCAGTGCGCTCCAGCACAAGGGGGTCATCCTCCTCGCTATGAACCGGGAGGTCGACCAGGTGCTCGGACTGCTCGACCGGGCCCTCTCGCTGAACCCCCAGGACAAGAACATCTGGGCCAGCAAGGGGGACGCGCTCAAGGTGCTGGGGCGCCCGGAGGAGGCGGTCGAGGCCTACCTCCACGCCCAGCAGCTCGACGCCACCTCGACGCAGTTCGTCGACCGCGCCCTCAAGCTGCTCCCGGGAGACCCCCGCGCGCTCCGCTCCAAGCTCGCCATGGCGATGGCGCTGGGGGGGGTCCAGCAAGCCACCCAGGTGTGCGAGCAGCTGCTCCAGTCCAATCCGCACGACCCGGAGCTCCACTTCACCCGGGCCCAGCTGCTCTCGAGCCAAGGACGCTACTCGGAGGCGCTTCCCTCCCTGAACGAGGCGCTCTCGAAGCGCTCGGAGGAGCCGCGATTCCAGTTCCTCCAGGCGAGGATCCTCTTCGCGCTCGGACGGACGACGGAGGCCATCCCGATCTATCAGCGACTCTTCCGCGAGAAGGCCCCGGCCGAGCCCGCCGTCCTCAGTGAGCTCGCCAACACGCTGGAGGCGCAGCACCAGGAGCCGGCGCTTCTCCTGGAAGCGCGCCGCCGCCTCGCCGAGGTCGATCCCGGGAACGTGGCGAACCTCCAGAAGCTCCTTGCCCTCGCGCAGACCCAGGGCCGGGCCGAGGTGGCCGCGGAGGCCTGCCGGTCCTGGCTGAAGGCCTCCCCCCACACCCTGGAGGCGGAGCGCACCCTGGGCGAGATCCTCCGTTCACAGGGTCAGGTCGAGGAGGCGCTCAAGGTCTACCAGGAGCTCACGGAGGCGCATCCGCAGGAAGGTGGGGAGGTCCGCAAGGCGCTCGTCCTCGCCCGGGAGCACCGCCTGTGGAGCTACGAGGCCACGTTCGCCCGGGCCCTCCTCCGGCTCCGCCCGAAGGATGCGGAGGTGGCGCTCTGGCTCGCCCAGTCCCTTAGCGAACTCGGGCAGAACGAGGCCGCGCTCCAGATCTACGAGCAGCTCATCAGCGCCCAGCCGGACCAGGTCACGTACCTGCTGGAGAAGAAGCGCATCCTCAACGCCCTCGGGAGGACGGAGGAGGTACCCGCTCTGCTCGACCGGCTCTTCGAGCTCGACCCCGGCCGTCATGACGTGGCGCTCGAGCGGGGGAATCTCTACCTCTCCAGGGCCTACCGGCTCCCCTTCTCGGACCCGGAGACCAAGCGGCTCGCCGCGGAGGCCCTTCGCAGCTACACCCGCTCGGTGGTCTCCTCCGAGCTGCGCTCGCCGAGCCTGCTGGGCATCGCCCGCTCCTCCCGCCTCCTCGGAGACCTTCCCCGGGCCGCGCAGAGCTACCGGGACTTCCTCGCCGAGCCGAGCAACTCCCAGCGAGGGGACATCTTCAAGGAGTTCGGCCACACGATGCGCGAGGCCCGTCGGAACGCCGAGGCCCACATGGCCTACGAACGGGCCGTGGCGCTGGGGCGGGAGGACACCGACCTCTTCTTCGGCCTCGTCGAGGTCTTGAGCGCCCTCAACGAAGATGCCCGGGCCCTCCACTACGTGGAGCTCCTCCTGCAGCGCGAGCCGAAGAACGCCCTCTTCCTGCGCCGTCGCGGCCGATTGCTCATGCGGACCGGTCAGAAGGCCCTCGGCCTGGAGATCCTCCGCTCGTCGGTCTCCCCGGAGGAGAAGGACCCGCGGGTCTTCTTCGAGGTGGGGGAGGCGCTCAAGGAGCAGGGGGACTACCCCGAGGCCCTCGATTATCTGAAGCGCGGGCTCGAGAAGAGCCCCCAGGACCGATTCGGGCAGCGGGCTCTGGGGGAGACCTTCCTGCTCGCCGGGCGCTACCCGGAGGCCGCGCAGATCGTCGACACCCTGCTCCGGTCCGACGCGAACGACCCGCGGGCCTGGAAGCTCCGGCGCGACGTCTACCGGGCGCTCCACCGGGACAACGAGGTGATCTACTCCTTGCGGGCCCTCCTCCTGCTCGACCCGAACGACACCGCCTCGGCGCAGGAGAAGTTCCGTCTCCATCGGGAGCACGGGGAGCGCGCGGAAGCCTTGGAGACCCTCGACCAGTGGATCCCGCACGTGGGCACCGGGGAGGCGCAGGCCCCGCTCTGGATGGCCCGGGGGGACCTCCTCCTCGAGCTCGGACGCAAGGACGAGGCGCTCGGGGCCTACGACCAGGCGGTCACCCTGTCGGAGAAGCTCCGGCCGGAGATCCTCTACCGCCGGGCCGAGCTCCATGCGCGGAACGGGGAGGCGGCCGAGGCCCTTCGCCTGCTCGAGGAGCTCTCCCGGGGACCGGAGGGCGGGCCGCCGCGGTCGCTCACCTACCCGCAGGAGTTGCTCCGGGCCAAGGTCCTGCTCGCGCTGGGGAGGTCTGCCGAGGCCCGGAGCCTACTGGAGAAATTGGCCCCGGAGCACTCCGATGACCCGGAACCCGGCCTCCTCTACCTACGCTCGCTCCTCGAATCCGGCGAGATGGAGCCGGCGCTGGACTATTTCCAGCTCAACGAGGCGCGGCTCCAGGGCTCTCCCGATTCGTACCTGGGAGCCGCCGAGGCCCAGGCTGGCCTGGGTTCGCTCCCGAAGTCGCTCGAGATCGTGGAGCGGGGGCTCTCCCGACATCCGGACGCGGCAGCCCTCTGGAAGAGGAAGGCGGAGCTCTGCGTCCGGCTGGAGCGGCCGACGGAAGCGGTCCAGGCGCTGAGCCAGGCGCTGAAGTCCGAGCCGAAGAACGCCTCGCTCTTCCTCGAGCTCGGCGAGCTCAAGGGGAAGCTCGGGCACCCCGAGGAGGAGCTCGCGACGTACGAGCAGGGCCTCGCCGTGGCGCCGGCCGACAAGCTCCTCCTGGTGCACCGGGGGAGCGTCCTGCTCACGCTGAAGAGGCCCGAGCCCGCCCTCGCCTCCTTCGCGGCGGCGCTCAAGATCGACCCGGAGCTCGAGGCGGCGGTGGAGGGGCAAAAGCTCGCCCAGGAACGGATCCGCGAGACCCAGATCGAGTCGCTGGGGAAGGACGCCCTCCTCCTCGAGGCCCGGCTCGGCCGCCCGGTCACCAAGAACGATTTGTTCGTGACCCTCCATGTCCCCTTCGACCTGCTCGAACCGGTCACCCGAGCCATCTCCCGCGCCCCGGAGCTCGAGCTCTCGGAGCTCTCCCCGGCGGAGATGCAGGAGCTCGAGGCGGCCTCCTACGAGGTCATCCGGGGGGCGTTCGAACGCAAGCTCGAGATCCTCGAGACCCGGGGACTGAGCCTCGCGGACATCGCTCTGTTGAGCCCGCCGAGCTCGACGCTGGAGTCCATCCAGAGGGTCTTCGGCTACCTCGAGGCGGTCCTCAAGACCGAGATCCGGCCCGAGAACGTGACCATGACCCCGGACGTGGAGGAGATGGCCCGCCAGGCCCTTGCGCTTCCCCCCGATGAGAGGAGCCTGTTCAATCTCTGCCGGACCTTCCGGGTGGGCCCGTACAAGGCCCGTCTGATCAAGGTCGTGGAGGAGGTGGGGGGGGCCGCCCATGCCCCCCTTCC
This sequence comes from Thermoplasmata archaeon, assembly GCA_021828085.1. GTDB lineage: Archaea > Thermoplasmatota > Thermoplasmata > Lutacidiplasmatales > UBA184 > JAKATE01. The sequence continues at coordinate 6,742 of JAKATE010000053.1, forward strand.
TGTGCTCCGCGTCCCCTCCTCGGGCGCCGCCCCAGGCGGAAGGGCCACCGTTCCTCCCCCGCCCCCTTCCGCTCCCCTCGCCGGCAAGGAGTCCTCCACCTCCCCCCCCTTAGCTCCCGCGGCTCCGCCCGATCGCGGGACGGGCCTCCCCAGCGGGGCCTCTCCCGCCGGCGGGGGACTCCCGAGCGGACTCACCCGTGCCCCCGAGGGTTCCCGGTGCGAGAGCTGCGGGGGGCTGGCCCAGTGGCGGCACCAATGCGGCGCCCTCGTCTGCTCTTCCTGCATCGTCCAGTTCTCCCGCTGCCCCCGGTGCGCCCTTCCGCTCTCGCTCGAGCCCTCCCCCACGTCGGTCTCCACCGCTCCCCCACCCTCTGGCCCGGGTCCCCCTCCCGCGCCGTCCACCGCCCCACCCCCGGCTGAGCTCCCGGCCGAGGGGAAGCGTAAGCGTCGGGGGATCTTCCGCCGGTCCTCCTCGGACGGCGAGGACCCTCGTCTCTGAGCTCGGGCGGCGCGGCCGACGCCGAGCCGTGCTAAAGCTTGTACCTCGAGCCATCACCCAAGGGTCTATACCTGCTGTCCCGGTGGGGGTTCCGATGACGTCTCAGAATGCCCCCCGGGCCTCTCTCCCCACGACCGTTGGACTCGTGGTGGTGGTCTGGTTCATCCTCGCTGCCGTCGGGTCGCTCCTCTACTTCACGCAACCGAACTACGGGCACTTCTACGGCCTGCTCGACCTGGGGTTCTTCGCCCTGGTGGTCGGCATCCTCCTCTACATCGTTCAGGCGCTCGCGCGCGACCCGACGCCCTTCAGCTGGGCGGCGGCTTCCTCCTTCTGGTTCGGAGTCGCGGTCCTTCTGGGGGCCGACCTGCTCACCCCCGACAGTGCTTTCGGGGGTCCGGGGAGCTCGTACACCTTCGGCATCGGGCGAACCCTTTTGTTAGTGGTGATCCTTTTCATCGTCGTGGCCGGCCTACTGGTCCAGCGCTGGCGCCAGACCTCCCGGCAGGTGGACCGGCGCCGATCGGATGAGCGGGCGGCCTGGCGCCAAGCCGCCGGCGTCTCCCCCCCTCCGTCGAACCCGGCCGCCCCGAGCCTACCTCCGCCCCAAGGAGGCGCCCCACCCCCCGGGGGGAACTGAGCATGGCGGGTTCGGCTCCAGCCTCCCTCCCTACTAGTTCCCCGCAGTGTCCCCGGTGCGGGGCGAGCGTAACGGCCGGGACCAAGTTCTGCCCCCAATGCGGGGCTCCGCTCACCGCCCCTTCGGTGACCGCCGCGCCCTCCGGCCCGTCCACGCCGGGAGGGATCGACATCCGCGAGCGTGTCGACCAGGACCGCGGTGCCCTCAAGCGGCTTCAGCTGCTCATCCCGGGTTTCCGGGCTTACCGTCAGGGCGAGGACGTCCGGGCGGCGGATGCCATCCTGAGGCTCCAGGTGGCGGACCTTCTCGTCCAGGCGATGCAACGCGTGGACTCTCTGCGCCAACGGATGAGCCGGGACGGTGTGATTACCGGCCTCACCACCATCGGAGGCCTCCGGAGCGAGCTCCAGAGGCTAGAGGGAGAGATCCGCCATGCGGAGCAAGGCTACACGGGGCTCTCGCCCGCCCTCCGGATCACCCCAGAGACGCTGGACCGGCTCTACGAACGCGACTACCAGTTCATCGCCTCCGGTCAGGGGGTCCTGTCGGCCATCGCCCCTGTGGAGGCGGCAGTGAGTTCCGGGGTCCCCGCGTCCATCAACTCCACCGTCGACGCTCTTAGGTCCCGGCTCAAGGACCTGGAGAACACCTTCGCCCAGCGCGTCCAGAACGTTGAGCTGGTGCTGAAGAGCTGAACCGGCTGGGTGAGAAGAGGATCCTTCAGGTCAAGAAAATGGCGAACCAAACGAGCTCTTCGATCAAGCAGGGCAGCTTCTTCGGCGCGGTGACCATCATCTGGGAGGATGCGAACAAGGGGACCAACGTCATGTGGCGGGTGCCCCGGAACATCCGCCTGAACGACAACATCGTCGTCCGGGAGGACGAGTATGCGGTCTTCTTCCGTGACGGGAAGGTCCTCGCCTACATCGACCGGCCCGACCGCTATGCCCTCACCTCGCTGAACGCCCCGGTGGTCGGGGGTCTCGTGCGCGCCCTGAGCGGGGTGCAGCAGCAGGCGGAGGTGTACTACCTCCAGCGCCGCTTCTTCGACGGGAAGTTCGGTTCCAAGGAGCCCTACGTCTTCCGGGACCCGGACTTCGGGCTGGTCTCCCTGCGCGTCTTCGGGGACTTCCGCTGGCGCGTGAACCACCCGGACAACTTCATCACCCAGTTCGTCGGGACCTTCGGCGCCTCCGCCCAGGCGGACGTGGAGGACCGGCTGCGTGACCAGATGGTGCTGCTGCTCTACGCTTCCCTGGGGCAGGCGAAGGACCAGGGGATGCGCGTGACCGACCTGGCCGCGCAGCTCCCCACGCTGGAGCAGCTCGTCCTGGGGAAGTCCCCGGACTACTTCGATGCCTACGGGATCGAGATCAACCGCATCCAGGGCCTCTCCATCAACCTCCCGGACGATGTCCAGAAGGCGGTCTCGACCCGCTCGGCCATGGGGGTGCTGGGCGTGAACTACATGCAGTACCAGGCCGGCCAGGCGATGACCACCGCCGCCGCCAACCAGGGGGCCGCGGGTTCGGTGGCGGGTCTCGGTGTCGGGCTCGGCGCGGGGATGGGGATGGGCTACGGGATGATGGGCCAGATGGGCTCGGCCTACGGGGCGGCCGCCGGAGGACCGAGCCGCCCCTGTCCCAAGTGCGGCACCCTGGTGCCGGCCGGCTCGCGCTTCTGCCCTTCCTGCGGCACGTCGATGGAGATGGCGGCGGGCACCGGCCCGGCCGTTGCCTGCCCGCGCTGCGGTGCGAGCGTGGCCAGCGGGGTGCGCTTCTGCCCGAACTGTGGCAATCCGATGACGGCTCCCCCCCCCGCCGCGGCTCCTCCGGCGCCCGCTCCCCCTCCCCCCCGGACCTGCGCGAAGTGTCAGGCGCAGCTTCCCCCGGGGGTGAAGTTCTGCCCGAACTGCGGGGCTCCGGCGTGAACCGCCCCCCGTGAGAGCTAAGTAGGTCGGGCCGTAGGTCAGGTCGCTCATGTCCCAGTTCTGCACCGCTTGCGGCGCCTCGAACCCGGATGACGGACAATTCTGCTACAAGTGCGGCAAGCCGCTGCACGGGACGGCGGCGCCGAGCTCCTCGGCCTCCGCCCCCCCTCCCCCGGTCTCCCCCCCGAGCGGGCCGGTGGAGCTCAAATGCGCCTCCTGCGGGGCCCCACTCCACCCCCTCGGGGGAGAGATGGTGGTCACCTGTGAGTACTGCGGCAGCAGCACCGCCTTCTCGGCCCAGGGCTGGAAGGCGATCCAGACCCACACCATGCTCGTCCCGAAGGTGGCCGACGAGGCCTCAGCGCTCGAGGTCTGCCGGGGCTGGATGGACCAGGGGATGCTCCACCGGCACCTCTACGAGGACAGCAAGCTCGTGGAGGGGAAGCTCTCCATCGTCCCCTACTGGGTCATCCCGGTCTCGGCGGTGACCAACTACGTCTACGAGTCCGGTGAGGCCGAGGCGGCCCAGATCGGGGGCTCGCTGGCGGCGGCCGCGCTCATCGGGGCCGCCCTCGGGGGCGGACGTGGCCGGGGCGGGATGGGCATGATGATGCCCATCGTCGGCTTCGGAGCGATGGGCAGCACGATGAGCGCCGGGCAGAATGCCCGCCGGGCCGCCGAGCTGGCCGGGCAGTACAACTTCCCTGTCATCGCGGTCCGGGGGCTGCAGAGCTACCAGCCGCGCGACTACCAGTTCGACCTGCTCGCCCGGGAGCCCTACGACAAGCGACGGCTTCCCTCCGGCGCTCCGGTCCTCAACGGAGACGTGGGGGAGGATGCCGCGCAGTACACCGCGAAGAACTACGTGGTCCAGCTCCAGGGGGAGAAGGTCCACAAGGTCCACCGCATGGTCCAGCAGCTCAACACCAAAGCGGACGCCTCCGACGGGGAGCTGCTCCACGTGCCGATCTGGTACTTCACCTTCGAGCACAAGAAGGAGCGGACGGTCCTCCTCGTCGATGGTCACCAGATGGCGATCATGAACGCCGTCTCCTGAGGACGCCGCCCCGTCGTAGCCAGAACCGGTAGCGCGAAGGGACGCGCCAGCGTCGCGGGGTCCAGAACGGGCAGCGCTCACAGCGGTAGCCGACCACGGCCCGGCCCCCCTCGAGCGTGCGGTTCTCCCGGGGGAGCAGACGGCCCCCGCAGACCGGACAGGCGGTGAAGGTGGGCCGGGAGGCCCGGGTGGCGTAGAGGACCTCCAGCCGGATGCGCGGAGACCCCACCAGCAGGCTCCGGAGCCTCCGCCCGCTCAAACGGGCGGGAGGATCCTCTTGGGCCAACCAGGGCCGGAGCTCCTCCAAGAGGCGGCGCTGGCTCAGCGACCCTCCCCGGTGCCGGGCGAGCGCCTGGACCGCTTCGGTGAGGACCGACTCGGCCGACGGGCGGCGGAAGCGCTGGACCCGGGAGGAGCGGGCGCCGGCCGGGGCGCGGGAGCCGTCGGTCACGGGCTACGAATGGCCCTCCCGGGCGTCGATCTCCTGCTGGTAGAAGCGCTGGGCGAGCGACTCCTCCTCGCGGCCGACCGGGAGGGCGCCGTCCCCCTTCGGATGGGAGAAGTAGCCGAGGAGCGCGGAAGCGGCCGCGAGCTTCACGGCCCGGCCGCGCAGCCGAGGGGAGAAGCGAGGGGAGGCCGTCCGCGCGAGGGCGCGCTCGGAGACCTCCCGGAGCGTCGTGTAGAGCCCCCGCGAGAGCGCCACCCCCCGCTTCGGCCACT
>JAKATE010000054.1 GCA_021828085.1 Thermoplasmata archaeon
AGAGTCGGAGGAGGTCCAAGAGCATCCCGGTCCCCCGGAGCCGCTCGTTCACCTCGTCCAAATGCTGCTCTGCCCAGGGCCAGGCCACGTCCCGGGCCGCAGGATTGAGAGCGGACTCGACGACCAGCCGGTAGAAGTTCCCCCGGTTGACCTCGCCGGCGAGGCCCAGGTCCAAGGCCTGTGTGACGCTGCCGGGGTCGCTGTTGGCCGCGAGGGCGGTCTCCAGCGCCTGGGACTCGGATTCGGGAAGGTTCTTTCGCAGCATCGCCCGGAGGCCTTCGAAGGCTTGAGGGCCCCCCGTGGAGGAGTAGGCGAACGCCACCGCCTCCCGTACGTCCGGGTCGAGCTCCTCCCATCGGGAGAAGTGACCGGAGATCTCGCGGGCGAAAGCGGGATCGACCTGCGCCCGGGCCTCGGTGACGAGCCCGCGGAGCGACCCGTCGCTGGTGTTCTCCCCGGGCTTTCGCGTAAGGCCCAGCCGTTCGGTCTGGTCCTTGAGGAAGCGCAGCGCCAGGGAGTGCACGGCGGGCATCCCGCGGGTCCATCGGTCCATCTGGGCGAGGGACATGGCGACCCCGCTGGCGAGCGGATAGTCGGTGGCGCCCTGCGAGGTCTCCACGAACGAGCGGTACCGCTCCCAACCGATGTCCCCCGACAGGAGGAACGCCTGGATGTCCTCGAAGAGGATGAACCGGTCCCCCATGGAGCGACGGGAGAAGCCCGCGAGGAGCCGGTCGTAGAGCGGTGCATCGTAGAGGGTCCGGTAGAAGCCGGTCGCGTCGGCGTTGAGGTGGACCGTCGCCTTCGCCGGGACCTCCAGTTCTGCCCGTTTCCCTTCGAACAGGAAGGGCCGCCGTTGGCCGTCCACTTGGACCACCATGGGGATCGGCCAGGTCTGGTCGCTCTTCGAGCCCTCATAAGAGAAGCGCGTCTGCTCGAGGGCGATCCGGTTCCCCTCGAGACGTGCACGGATGACCGGCAGTCCCGGACTCTCGACCCAGACGCGGAGGATCCGGGTCACGTCCTCCCCCGAGACCTCTTGGAGGGCCGCCCACAGGTCTTCGCTCCGCGCATTCTTCCAGGCGTGGCGCCGCAGGTACTCCCCGACCCCGGCCCGGAAGCGCTCGGCGCCGAGGTAACCCTCGATCATGCGGAGCACGCTGGCCCCCTTCGTGTACGCAATCAGATCGATGGCCTGATGGATGTCCTCCGCCCGCGGGACCGGGACTTGGACGCTGTGCGTGCTGGCGAGCGAATCCAGCACCAAGCCTCTCCGGGTCCAGTTGATGAGCATGTCCTCGACGGTGTTGAGCTCGGGATAGGCCTCCTCGACGATCTTGTGCTCCAGGAAGGTCGCGAAGCTCTCGTTGAGCCAGATGTCGGACCACCAATACGGAGTGACCAGGTTCCCGAACCACTGGTGGGCCACCTCGTGCGCGATGGTGTGGTAGGCGAAGCGCAGCTCCGCGGCAGGGGCCTTCGGCCCGATGAGCATCTGGAGCTCCCGGAAGGCGATGGCCCCCCAATTCTCCATCGCTCCGAACGGGAACTCGGGAACAGCGATGAGGTCGAGCTTGGGCAGAGGGTAGTCCAGCTGGTAGTAGCGAGAGAGCGCCTCCAGCGAGCGACGGGCCACATCGATGGCGGTGCGGCCCTCCTCGCTCCGGCCCGGGGGAGTGAGCGCGCGGATGGCGACTTGGCCGCTGTGGTCATCGAGATGGTCGAACCTCCCTACCCCGAGGTAGAAGAGATAGGTGGCCATCGGCGGGGTCTTGGCAAAGCTCCAACGGGCTCGACCTCCCGGTAACGCCGTGAGCTCGGCTCCGGTGTTGGAGACGACCTCGAGCCCCTCGGGGACGACCACTTCCAGCTCCAGCGGGGCCTTCTGATCCGGGCGGTCCACGCACGGGAAGATCTTGTGCGCGCCTGTCGGCTCGCACTGGGTGGTGAGGATGTAGGAGCTATCGAACTTGGAGCGATAGAGCCCCATGAGGCCCCCGGGCTCCACAGCGCCCTCGAAGTCGACCTGGGCACGGGCGCTTCCGCGGACCGGCGCCTGGACCAGGAGCTGCTCCTTCTCCTCGTTCTGGAGGAACGGCACGGGAGCCTCCCCCAGCCGCACCTGAGAGATCTTCAGCTTCGAGGAGTCCAGAGTGAACTCGGACGCCCCGCCCGAGAGATCGATCTGGACCGACCCCTTCCAGCTCTGCCCGGCGAAGTCGATCTCGAGAGAGAGCCGGTAGCCGAGGACCCGCAAGGGGTAGGGTGGGATCGCCATGGTCGCGGGGCAAGAGCAGGGAAGGGACTAATCAAGACTCTGTGAACGGTGCGCCCCGAATCGTCGCCTTTCCCGGCCGCTCCCACCGATGGGCTTCGCGTCTCCTCGTGGCCGAGAGGGCCCGCCTCGCTGGCCCGGTGGGACCCCCGAGGCCTACGCGCGGAGGGTCTTGAGCGCTGTGCTCCAGGCGACGACCTGATTGAGCATTTCCTCGAGGTCCTTCACCTTCGAAGGGCTGGGTTTGAACCTGCGCATCTCCTCGAACTCGGTCCCGAGCGGAAGGAACACTTGCCGGCGGACGTCCGCCACGGCGATCTCGCCCATGACCTGTCGCAGTTGTTCCACCGCCCGCACGCCGCCGGCGCTCCCGTAGCTCACGAACCCGGCGGCCTTGTCGTTCCACTCCTTGAAGAGGAAATCAATGGCGTTCTTGAGGGCCCCCGGCATTCCGTGGTTGTACTCGGCCGTCACGAACACGAAGCCGTCGAACGGCGCGATGCGCTGCGCCCATGCCTTGGTGTGGGCGTTGGCATACCGGCCGGCCGACGGAGGGATCGCCTCGTCGAGGAAGGGAAGGTTGACCTCCTTGAGGTCGATGAGCTCGAACTCGGCGTCATGCCGCTGCCGGGCATGATCGTACACCCACTGCCCCACCTGTTCCCCGTTGCGGCTGGGCCGCGTGCTCCCGATGATGATGGCGATGCGGACCATTCCCATTTCCTCCGAAGGCCGCTCAAAGCCGGTTCGATTTAACCCTCCGCTTTCCGGACGGAAACCCTCGGCCCCCCAAGCAAGTGAAGGGCCCTGGGACCGGCCGAATCCTTGTTCCGATCGGACCCGCCGGGGTCCATCGACGCGCCTGCCAAGATATTAATAGCGCCGAGAGGTGCGAGGCTAGAGGTTAGCATGTCAAGCCCTCAAGAACCCGAGCACGAGCCTGGGGAGGGGACCCCGCTCGTCGACCGGATCCTCTCGGAACTCGAGCTGCTCGCGCGGAACGTGGACATCCTCGAGAGGCTCTCGGACAATCATCCCATGGGGATCATCCGACTCTCCGAAGCCCTCAAGCTCCCTATCCACAAGGTCCGCTACTCCCTTCACCTGCTCGAACGGCAAGGAGTCATCGAGCCCTCGGCCGAGGGGGCGGTGGTGACCGACCGGGCCCAGGAATATCTCCGCGACCTGGAACGATCGCTCGATCGCATGACCGAGATCACCCGGCACCTGAAGGAGCGCAGCACGGCCTTCAAGGCCCGGGGCGAGACCGCCCAAGGGCGCGGTGGGGCCGGTTCGGCCCGAAAGGCAGCCTAAACCTAAAGACCCCTGGAGAGTCGCGTTGTCCGGTGCCGCCGTAGCTCAGCGGTAGAGCGATCGGCTGTTAACCGAAAGGTCCGCGGTTCGAATGGAGGGGCGGAAGGACCGCCCCTCCTCGAGACTCCGCGCGGCGGCGCTCCCCTCCGGGGGTATCGCTCCTGAGCCAATGGCAGGGACCGAGGGGACCGGCTCAAGGGGCGTCGACCCTGGTCTCCTCTGCAGGCGCCCAGTCCGTCCCCTCTCGGGAGGGAAAGATTCGGCCTGTGGCAAGGGCAAAACGCGTCGGTACGACTCTGGAGGGGAGAGCGGCGCGCTTGGCCCTCGCGCTTCACCGGAGGGCAAGGCTCGGACCGGAGACACAGAATCCGATTGGGCAAGGCCTCCGCGCCCGGGAGGTCCCCACAGGTCCCCCAGTGTCCGGTCGACGCCTCCGAAAGGCAAACGTAGCCCACCTCGGTCTCGGGCCGGGGGCCCGTAGCTTAGTGGTGGAGCGGCCGGCTCATAACCGGCTGGTCGTCGGTTCGATTCCGACCGGGCCCAGGGCGAACAGCGTTCTCCGCAGGGCCTCCCCCCTCGTCTTCCAAACAACCCCATCGAAGAGGTTGACCAGGGATCCTTCCCTGGAGGTCGGCAGAGTGACTCTGACCTGAACGTTGATTCCCAACCTCACCGCGATCCGAGCCACACACGAAATGCCCCCCTGATCGAGTACCAGGTCACCCCCTCTCCGCCCTCCGGGCCCCTCGCAAGGGTCCGTGAATGGTAGCTGGGGCCTCCTGAGTGCAACTGCTCGACCAGGGCGGCCCTCTGCAGTGTGGGCCCTCGCACCGGTCGCGCCTCCCTGAGACCCGTCAGTCTCCCCACTGCTTCGACGATATGGTTCCCCGATACACTACCTCAGCATCCTTCGGGCCAAGCACAAGGCGACGCCCTCGTCGTCGAGGTTGCCTCGCATCCCGTGTTCGGGCAGGCCCCCGCTTGGCGGGCGGAAGGGCGCTCCGGCAAGGGGCGTGAGCCCGGCCCCTCCTCCCATCTATATCTGCGGTGCCTCGCTGAATGAGGGGCGAGGGCTTAGCTCCTCCGCGCCGAGAGACTCCGCATGCCGGCCAGGATGAATCGGAGGTGGTTGATCGCCAAGGTCTTCGACGGCGCCGTCACGGAGGCCAACTTTCAGTGGACCGAGTCCCCCGTCCCCGAACTGGCCGACGGGCAGTTCCTGGTCCGGAATCGGTGGCTTTCCGTGGACCCGACGCAGGTCCTCGCGCTCCGATCCTCCGATTCCGCCCCGGGACCGGGGCCCGTCGGGGAACCCATGTGGTGCCTGACGGTCTCGGAGGTGCTCGAATCCCGTCACCCCGGCTTCTCGCCGGGGAACATCGTCCATGGTCAGATGAACTGGGAGGACTACACCGTTACGGATGGATCGGGCTTCAACCCCGCCTTCCGGCTGCCCGACGACGTGCCGCTCCGTTGGGGGGCGGGCGTCCTGGGACTCTCGGGGATCGTGGCGTACTTCGGGCTCCACGAGGTCGCCCAGGGGAGAGCGGGAGAGACCATCCTCATCTCCGGGGCGGCCGGAGGGGTGGGTTCGATCCTCTCCCAGCTCGCTAAGCTCGAGGGCCTCCGGGTGATCGGGATTGCGGGCAGCCCGGCCAAGACCGCGTGGCTCCTCGGGGAGGCCGGGATCGATGCGGTCATCGATTACCACCGGGAGGATGTCGGGGAGCGCCTCACCGAACTCTGCCCGGAAGGCATCGACATCTACTTCGACAATCACCACGGGCCGCTCCTCGAGGTCGCGCTCGCAAGATTGCGAAACCGGGGCCGGGTGGTGCTCTGTGGCCTGAGCTCCCAATATGCCGCGACCCGCTCTACGCCCGGCCCGAGCAACCTCATTCAGCTGATCATGGTCAACGGTCGCATGGAGGGTTTCCTGGGAAGGGACTTCCTCCCGCGAAGGGCGGAGGCGTACAACGTTCTGCTCCCGCTCCTGCGATCCGGAAGGCTCAAGGTGAAGGAGGAGGTCGCCGTGGGCTTACGGGAGGCCCCCCGGGCACTGGCCCGCCTCCTCGCCGGGGAGAACGTCGGTAAACAGCTCGTGCGGATGGACGGGGAGCCGGCGCCCTGATGGGCCCGGACCTTCCACGACCGCGGGATTGCCGTGGAGGGGGGCCGGCCGTCCGCCCCAGCGCCGGTTGTGGCCACGGTCCCCTCCCCACATGAACCGGGCAGGAAGGGAGGTTGAGCTCCCGGACCGCCCGCCCCCTCTGCCGACAGCCCCTTTCGATCCCTGGGCCGCCGAGCCGGAGCCTCTCCGGAACGGCTCGGAACCCCTCTTGATCGGCCCAGTGCGTGCGGAGAGATAGACGGTCCTTCAAAGCCCGGCCTGCGAACTAGGCCTTTCGAGGCTGAGCCGCTCCCGGGGGGCCTTGGCCGTTCCCCCCCGCGCCCCTGAACCAGATCTCTCGCCCTTTCCTTCAAGTCCTCGATAGGCTCCTGGGCCTTCCCGTCCTGCGATCCCTCGCCGGAGCTCACCCTCTCGGACCGCCGCTACGGTCCATCTCTCCGGAGCGAGCGCGACCCCCGGCAAGTGCTCCTCCAGAACCCTTCTCCAAGCCCCCCCTCGCATAAGTGCGGCCAGACCGGTTCCGAGGGAGAAGCACTGTCGCACGACCCCCCGGCGCGGCCCTATGCGCACCCGGCCTCCACCTATGGCGTCATTCCTCAGGCCGCCCCGGCGACGGGAAGGACGACCCGGTTCTGCACGCCATCCGGTTCGGCGAACCCGGCGAGAGCAACCTACTGCTCCCGCTGCGGCGTGCCGTTGGCTTAGGGGACTCTGGTCGGCCCCATCCGAGATCTACGTCGTGAGTGTGCAAAGGGTCTCCCGCCGGCGAGGCGGTATCCGCCGTCAGGCCGAGCCTTCTGCCAGAAGGATCCCCACGGGGGGATGGTCGGTCCCGTGCCTCTGCCCGAGCTCGTGCGCCCGGTCCCAACGTCCGAGGAGATCCGCGCGGAGCCGGGGCTCCTGGACCCCTTCGATGAGAGCCCGAGGGAACAGCGCCAGGGCGTGGGGAAGGTCCACGTCCAGGACCTCACTGGAGCGGACCTCACCGCCGGCCTCCTCGATGAGCTCGCAGAGCCGGGAGAGGCTCCGATACCCGAGATCGTCCGGTCCTCCCCCCAGGGCGCGGAAGACCTCCTCCCGAAGGTCGTACATCGCGAGATGGGCCCGTTGGGCCTCGGTGTGGGCGGTCGGAAGGGACTCTGCGAGGAAGAGCGACCGGCCTACCCGCAGCATCTCCCGGAAGACCCGCACCATCGCCGCCTCGCTCCTGAGGCTACGAACCCCGTGCAGGCAAGTGGCGACCTCGAAGCGCTTGGACGGATGGGGAAGGTGCCGGGCGTCCGCCCGTACCGGATCGACCCGGTCGTCCATCCCGCAGGCCGCGACGATCTCCCGGAAGTGCGACCAGCGGGAGAGCTCGATCGCCACCACATGCCCCCCCGGTCCTACGCGGGAGGCGAGCGGGACGGTGGCGATTGCATGCGCTCCCGCTCCCACCTCGAGGATACTCGCTCCCTTCGCGATGGGAGCCCCTTGGAGGACCCGGAACCGTTCGAGCATCTCGTACCGGAGCCAGGAGGGGTCGAGAGGAGGGGTCTCTAGTAGGGGGACCCGTCCTAGCAGGGAGGCCACCTCCGGGGGGCTCTCCCTCAGTCGTGCCGCATAGCGTTCCGGGTCGCCCTCTGCCACGGCGGCAGGGGTACGCGCGGAGGGATTCAAGTCGACTTCCACCAACCGCCCGGGGCGACTCCAACGGGGGCTCTGGAAGAAGGAGGAGGGCGAGGGCCCGGCGTGTCTGGGGTCGATCCCCCCGGCGGCCACCCTCACCTCCCCGGGGTCCAAGACCCGGGCACCTGAACTCCCGGAGGGTGCTCCCGCTGTAGGGACCTCCGGAGAGCCCCCTTCGGCGCTGAGGTTCCCGTCTCCAAGGTCCCTTGCCGAGACTGCCGCTCCCTGGTCCGGCCTCGGCGCGAGACCAGGGCAGGGTTCCGCCCGGGTCAATTCCTTAGAAATCGTAATAACCGTCCGAGGGTCCGCCTCCCCGTGACCGTGCCGAGCCCGCAGCACATTCCCTCCCTGGCCGGGGTCCCCCGTGACATCTCGGGGGACGATCTCCTGGACGGGCTCCGCAGCACCCTGCTGGCCATCAAGCGCAGCCAGGCCGCGCTGCTGAAGGCCCGGGGGATCTCGTTCACGGAATGGACCGCCCTCCAGCTCTGCGCCGCGGCTCCCGCCCGTCTGGGGGAGCTCGCCGAGCGCATCGGCCTCACTCCCGCGGGTGTGACCGACCTCATCGACCGGTTGGAGTCCCGACATCTCCTGCGCCGGGCCCAGGACCCTGAGGACCGCCGGGCCATCCGCGTAGCCCTCACTCCGCCTGGGGAGCGGCTGTGGTCGGGGACCCGGGACACGCTACGAGGAACCGTCCGGCGCTGGATGGACCAGCTCACCCCCGAGGAGCGGGCGGGCCTCGCCCGTGGGCTGGCCGGGCTCGAGCGCGTCCATGCCCCCCCTGAGGGGTCGGAGACACCGTAGGAGGTCCCGGTGGAGTACAAGTGGACCGTCCTCTCCAACACCACCCTCGGGGGATTGCTCGCCTCCATCGACGGGTCCATCCTGCTCATCGCCATGCCAGTGGTCTTCACCGGTCTCGGCGTCAACCCGTTCGACCAGTCCAACTTCCCCCTGCTGATCTGGCTCCTCCTGGGCTACGGCATCGTCACCGCCACGCTCCTCGTGACGGTGGGCCGGCTCTCCGACATGCTCGGACGGGCGCGGATGTACAACCTGGGGTTCGCTATCTTCTCCTCCGGCTCGATCCTGCTCTTCATCGAGCCCTGGCAAGGGACGACCGGAGCCTGGGCGCTGGTCTTCTTCCGACTGGTCCAGGCCGTGGGGGCGGCGTTCCTGTTCGCCAACTCGGCCGCGCTCCTCACCGACGCGTTCCCGCCGGGGGAGCGGGGCAAGGCCATGGGGGTCAACCAGATCGCCTTCATCGGAGGCTCGCTGGTGGGATTGGTGGTCGGAGGGATCCTGGCCGGGATCCCGGACCTTCACATCGGATCGTTCGTCCTCCCCACCTGGAGGCTCATCTTCCTCGTCAGCGTCCCCGTCGGAGTCTTCGGGACGATCTGGGCGTACTGGAAGCTCCGGGAGATCTCCATCCGCCGGACGGACCAGAAGCTCGACCCGGTGGGGAACCTCACCTTCGCCGCGGGACTCACCCTCCTCCTCATCGGGATCACCTACGGGCTCCTCCCCTATGGTAGCTCCAGCACCGGCTGGGGGTCCCCCTGGGTCCTGAGCGCCCTCGTCGCCGGGGCCGTTCTCCTCGTCCTCTTCGTCCTCGTCGAGCTCCGGGTCAGGGACCCGATGTTCCGCCTGGAGTTCTTCCGGATCCGGGCCTTCGCCGCGGGTACCTCCGCGAGCCTGCTCGGCTCCCTGGCGCGCGGGGGACTGATGCTCACCCTGGTGGTCTGGTTCCAGGGGATCTGGCTCCCCCTCCACGGCTACAGCTTCGCCGAGACCCCCTTCTGGGCCGGTATCCTGATGATGCCCATGATCGCCGGCTTCCTGGTCTCGGGACCGGTGAGCGGCTGGCTCTCCGACCGGACCGGTGCGCGCCCGCTCGCCACGGCCGGGCTCATCGTGGCCGCCGCGGCCTTCTTCACCATCTCGACGCTCCCCGTGGATTTCACCTACTGGCAGCTGGGGGCGCTCCTCTTCGTCAACGGCTGCGGGATGGGGATGTTCGCCGCTCCCAACGCGTCGGCGGTGATGAGCTCGGTCCCCCCGGAGAACCGGGGCTCCGCCTCAGGGATGCTGGCCACGCTCCAGAACGCCGGCCAACAGATGTCCCTCGCCGTCTTCTTCACCATCATCATCGTCGGGCTCTCCTCCGGGCTCGGCCCCGGGGCCGCGACGACGCTCAGTCAGGCCGGGGTCCCAGCGGCGGACACGGGCATCCTGAGCCACCTCATCGGCGCGAACCCCACGGGCGCTCTCTTCGGAGCCTTCCTGGGCCAGAACCCGCTGTCGACCATCCTCGCCGCGGCCCCGAGCATCCCCGGGTGGGTCCCCCTCGCTCCCGGGGTGACCGCCCGGCTCCTGGCCCCGCACTTCTTCGCGTCGGCGGTCTCCACCGGCTTCGGCTCGGCCATCTCCGAGGCCTTCCTCGTCGCCGGCTCGCTGACCTTGGTCGCAGCGGCCATCTCCTCGATGCGCGGAGGGAAGTACTTCTACGGCCAGACCACGACCCCCCGAGAGGGTCCCGTCCCTGCATCGAAGGTCTCCCCGGGAGGAGCCGCGCCGGGGGTTCCGGAGCGGGTCGAGGCCGTCTCCGCAGGGGCCCCCCAGAAGGGTACCTAGGACCCTCGCGCCGGACCCCCTCAGGGAGAAGAGCCCCCTTCTCCCCCTCGGCCGTCGCCGAGTCCCTCTTTAAGTCCTTCCCGTTGGAGGGAACGTGCTCCAGGGAAGACGCCTCTCCGCCATCATGTTCACGGACGTCGTAGGGTTCACCTCCCAGGTCCAGAGGGACGAGAAGGGCACCCTGGCGCTGCTGCAGGAGCAGGAGGAGCTCATCCGGCCCCTCCTGCAGGAGCACCACGGACGAACGGTGAAGTCCACCGGGGACGGTATGCTCGTCGAATTCCCCAGCGCGCTCGAGGCCACCGAGGCGGCCATTCTCGTCCAGGAGCTCCTGCACGAGAGGAACCAGGAGCCCGGCCGCGTGCCCTTCGAACTGCGCATCGGCATCCACCTGGGGGATGTCCAGAGCCGGGGCGACGACATCCTCGGGGATGCGGTCAACCTCGCGGCCCGGCTCCAACCCCTCGCCGAACCCGGGGGGGTCGCCCTGTCACAGCAGGTCTACGACCAGGTGCAGAACAAGATCGGCTACCCTCTGGAGCGGATGGGACCCGTGAGCCTCAAGGGGGTCAAATTCCCCATGGGCACTTACCGACTGGTCTTCCCCTGGAACCGTCCGTCCGCCGAGACCGCCGACGAGGGCAGGTCCGTCCGCCTCGCGGTCCTGCCGTTCTCCAACATCAGCCCCGACCCGCACGACGCCTATCTCGCCGACGGGCTCACCGAGGAGATCATCAGCGTGCTCTCCAAGCTCCGCGGGCTCAAGGTCATCGCGCGAACCTCGGTGGAGGCCTACCGTAACGTCCCCCGGACGGTCCACCAGGTGGGGGAAGAGCTCTCGGTCGGCTGGGTCCTCGAAGGGAGCGTGAGGAAGGCCGGTCCTCGACTTCGCATCACGGCGCAGCTCATCGAGACCCGGACCCAGGAGCACCGTTGGGCCGAAACCTACGATCGGCAGCTGGACGACGTCTTCGCTCTCCAGAGCGAGATGGCGGAAAGGGTGGCCGCGGCGCTGAAGCTCACCTTGGGCCCGACGCCCGGGGGGACCGGGGCACGGCGGACCCCACCGCGCCCCGAGTCCTACCGGGAATACCTCCAGGGTCGCGCGCGTCTCCGGAGCATCAATCAGGAGGATCTCCAGGAGGCGCTCGTCCACTTCCAACGGGCAATCGAACTCGACCCGTCCAATGCGGCCGCCCACGCCGGGATCGCGGAGACC
>JAKATE010000055.1 GCA_021828085.1 Thermoplasmata archaeon
CGATCTCCCCCGGCGAGCTCGCTAGGAGACGGGGCCTCGTCCTCGAGCCTGGGCATCTGGAGGGAGAGCACGACAGGGAGGCCCTGGGCGATCAGGAGGAGCAGGAAGTAGACGATCGCCACCCCCAGCTCCCACGGGGGGCCGAGGAAGGAGGAGAGGGGGTCAGGCACGGCCTTCCCGGACCTCTCGGGCCTTAAGTCGGGGAGGGTTGCCGGTCGGGAGGAACGTGCCGACGGTGGAGCACCCCCGGATCCGTCCGGGGGCCCTCGAGGACCGACGCTACCAGCGGCTCATCGCCGAGCACGCGCTCCGGGAGAACGTCCTCGCGGTGCTCCCTACCGGGAGCGGCAAGACCGCCATCGCCGTCCGTCTCATGGCCGAGCTCCTCGAGCGCTTCCCGGAGCGCTCGCAGCTCTTCCTCGCCCCGACGCGGCCTCTCGTGGTCCAGCACGCCCGCTACGCCGAGAGGATCCTCTTGGGGCCGTCGGTGAGCGTGTACACCGGCGAGGTCCCGCCGGAGCGCCGGCGGGGGCTCTTCCATCCCCCGACCCTGCTCTTTGCCACGCCCCAGGTCGTGGAGAACGACCTGGCCCGGGGAGAGCTCAGCCCGGGCGAGTTCTCCGTGGTCATCTTCGACGAGGCGCACCGGGCGGTGGGGGACTACCCGTACGTGGCTCTGGGCCGCGCCTTCCGCTCCGGCTCGCACGCCCGGCTCCTGGGGATGACCGCCTCCCCGGGGTCGAGCCGGGAGAAGGTCGTCGAGGTGCTGGAGAACCTGGGGGTGGCCCCCACGGGGATCGAGTACCTGCGCTCCGAGGACCCGGAGCTCCAGCGCTACCTCAACCCCATCGAGGTGGAGTCGCTCCGGGTGGAGAACCCGAAGGCCCTCCAGGAGATCGCCTCGCTCCTCCGGGAGGCCCTCGAGCGTCAGGTCGCCCGTCTCCGCGCCCGCGGTTACTTCCCCGAGGTCGAGCGTGTCGGGCGCGGAGAGCTGCTCCGGCTGGGGGAGGCGCTCCGGGGGCAGCGGGCCGTCCAGCGCTCGGGCGGGGAGAAGCCCCCGGCGGCGTACTGGGAGGTGGTCTCCGCCCAGTCGATCGCCATGAAGGCCTTCCACGCGCTCGACCTCGCCGAGACGCAGGGCGTGGAGTCGCTGCGGAAGTTCTTCGACCGGATGGTCTCCCGCTCAAAGGGGCGACGCTCCCCCTCGGACAGTGCCTTCCTCCACGACCCTTCCGTCGTGGCGGCCCGCGCCCGGCTCGAGGGGCTCGAGCTCGAGCACCCGAAGGTCCACCAGGTGGTCGAGCTGGTCCGCAAGGAGATCTCCGAGCATCCGGGGACGAAGGTGATCGTCTTCGCGCACTACCGGGACACGGCCCAGGTCCTCACCGAGGAGCTCGCGCGCGCAGGGGCTCCGGGGGTCCGGGCAGCGCGCTTCGTAGGGCAAGCCTCGCACGGCGCCAGCGACGTCGGGCTCTCCCAGCGCGACCAGGTGGAGATCCTCGACCGGTTCCGGCGCGGGGAGCTCAACTGCCTGGTCGCCACCTCGGTGGCGGAGGAGGGGCTCGACATCCCTGACACCGACCTGGTGATCTTCTACGAACCGGTCCCCTCCGAGATCCGGACCATCCAGCGTCGGGGGCGGACCGGGCGCTTCCACGCCGGGAGGGTGGTGGTGCTGCTGGCCCAGGGGACGCGCGACCAAGTGAGCCAGTTCGCGAGCCGCGGAAAGGAAAGGCGCATGCTCGCCCTTCTCGAGGAGATCGCCGCGAGCTCGCGGCCTCTTCCTCCGGTGGACCGTTCGCATCAGGCGACGCTCGAGCAGTTCTGAACGGGTCCCGGGGCCGGACCCGGGCCCGTTCACGCGACGATGATGACCTCGAAGCGGAGCAGACGCGCGATCTTGTCGAGGATGATGAGCCCCTCTTCGAGCCCGTCGCCCTGCACGGCCACGCCATCCAAGAGGATGGTCACGAGTCCCCGGTTCTTCGGATCGGTGAGGAAGGCCCAGGAGTCGGGGCGGAAGTACGACTCCCCGAGGGAATACAGGTCCGGGTCCTTGAAGGAGTCCAGCGCCACCCGGGCGAGCTTCGTCGTGTGGGCCACCGCGGGGAGGGAGGGGAGCACCCAGCTGTGATCGGGGGGGAAGGCCTCGGCGAGCTCGGGGTCCTTCCGGCGCTGGACGAGTGTCTCCTCGTTCGCGGCGTAGCAGACCTCGCGTCCCTGGCTCTTGAGCATGGCAGCGAGGCTCACCAGGCGGTCCTTGACGCTCCTTCCACCGGCCCGGGGGGGAAGATAGATGATGCGCGTCACGCCGGGAGGCACGTCGGTCTCCGGCGGGGTGGGAGCGGAATCCGGGTCCTGGGCCGGCATCGGGAGCCGGCGCTACTGGCCGTGCACGCACATAATACTTCTATTGAGGGCGGGTGACTAGACGCCGGTGCTCCCGAAGCCTCCGGTCCGCTCTCCTTCGGGCCGGACCGTCCCGGGACGGAAGACGCAGTCGCTTTCGGCGACGAGCCGCATCTGGGCCACCCGGTCCCCGCGGTGGAGCGTGCGGGGACCCCCGAAGAGCACCGTCAGCGGCACCTTGACCTCGAGCGCGTAGTCCCGGTCGATGGTTCCGGGAGCGTTGACCATGAGGACGCCCTGGCTGGAGAGCCCGCTGCGCGGACGGATCTCGAGGAAGGTCCCCGGGGGCGGCCGGAACTTCAGCCCGGTGCGCACCAGGGTCACCCGCCCGCTCTCCAGGAGGGTCTCCTCGGCGCAGGTGAGGTCGAAGCAGGCCGAGTCCGGGGTGGCCTTGCGGGGGAGCGGGGTCTCCGGTAGGTCGGCGGTCCGCTCGACCCAGACCACCCGCGCACTCCGCTCGTCGGGGGATGCACCGTCGGTCATGCCCGCGCCGGAGCCCCGGGAGAGTTAAGCTCGTCGGCCGAGAGCTCGCGGGGCGAGGACGAGAGGAAGGCCCCCACCAAGGACGCTTCCGCGCGCCGGAGGAGCTTCCCCAGGGCCACGGGGCTCATGCCGAGGCTCCGGGCGAGGACCGTCAGGGAGACCTTCCGGGGGACGGTGTAGAAGCCGCGCCGGTGGGCGACCTCGAGCACGTGCCGCTGGCGGTCGGTGAGGGTGGAGGGGGGGAGCGGGGGCGGATTGCCCATCCCCGGCCGGATGTTCCGCAGGCGGAACGGGATCCCCTGCTGGCGGAGGAGGCGCAGGACCCGGTCGACCTCCCCGCGGTCGCCGCGGAACGAGGCGAGGGTCACCCGCTCGCGGAGGAGGAAGGGCCGTCCCGGGAAGACCTTGCCGCCCACCTCGTTGAGGAGCTGGGTCACGGGGCTCGGGTTGCGCTGCCGGACAAGGAAGAAGCGGTCCCGCGTCGCCGGCCGGGACTCGAGGAGCTCGAGCCGATCGAGCCCATAGCTCCGGCGCAGAGAGGCTCGGACCTGGCCCGGGAACTTCCCGGAGGCGAGCGGTGCGCGCGAGCGCAGGCGGAGGACCTGGAGGCGCCAGTGGGGCTCGAGTCCGAGGGTCTCGACCAGCTCCAACTCCTCGTACCGCTCAAAGAAGTGGTCCGGTACGAGCCCCAGGGGAACGAGGGCCTGCGTGGGGAGTTCCAGGGTGACGGCGCGCAAGTTCGTCTCTCCTCCGGGAAGGAAGCCCCGGATAAAGCCCTCCTGGAGGCAGCGCGGCCCTCGCCCGCGGGTCGGAGAGGGCTGCTCGGGTCGGCCCCGGGCTCCCCGGGGGCTTCATGACCTCATGCACTGCTCCCGGGCGGGGAGAGCATGGCTTTCCGGAACCTGGAGGAGTTCCTCCGAAGCCTGGAGGAGCGCGGGGACCTTCTGCGCGTACGGACGCCGGTGAGCCCCCAACTCGAGATCACCGAGCTGGCGCTTCGCTCGGTGCGTGCCGACGGGCCGGCGCTGCTCTTCGAGAACGTGAAGGGCGCCTCCATGCCTGTGGCCCTCAACGTCCTCTCCTCCCCGCGGAGGATCGCCTGGGCGCTGGGCGAGGAGACGCTCGAACCGGTCGCCCAGAGGATCGCCGCGTTCCTGAAGTTCCGGCCCCCGGCGGGCATCCCGGGCATCCTGCGCGACCCCGCAGGTGCGCTAGAACAGCTGGGGACCCTTCGTGCTCTCGCTCCGAAGCGCGTCACCAAAGCCCCCTGCCAGGAGGTCGAGGAGGCAAGCCCCACGCTCGACGGCCTTCCGCTCCTCACCTGCTGGCCGAAGGACGGCGGCCCCACCATCACCTTCCCGCTGGTGGTGACCCCGAACGCGGACACGGGGAGTTCCTCGGTGGGGGTGTACCGGCTGCAGCGCTACTCCCCGACGACCCTGGGGATGCACTGGCAGGTGCACCGGGCCGGGGCGGCGAACTACCGCCGCTACGAGGCCCGGGGGGAGCGGATGCCGGTGGCAATCGTCCTCGGCGCGGACCCGGTCAGCGTCTTCGCGGGGCTCTCGCCGGTCCCGGAGGGGATCAGCCGGTTCGCCTTCGCGGGTTTCCTGCGCTCCGAGAGCTTGAGCCTGGTCCGCTGCCGGACGAGCGAGCTCGAGGTCCCCGCGGAGGCGGAGATCGTCCTGGAGGGATACGTCGAGCCCCACGAGCGCCACGTGGAAGGCCCGTTCGGCGACCACACCGGCTACTACTCGCTGCCGGAGGAGTTCCCCGTCTTCCACCTCACCCATCTGACGCGCCGGGAGAAGCCGGTGTACCTCACCACGGTCACCGGCAAGCCCCCGACGGAGGACGCGGTGCTGGGGCGAGCGGTCGGCACGCTCTTCCTGCCGGTGATCCGGGCGGTGTTGCCGGAGGTGGTGGACATGGATCTGCCTCTCGAGGGGCTCTTCATCAACGTCGCCATCGTCTCGATCCGGAAGGGTTACCCGGAGCACCCCCGGAAGGTCATGCACGCGCTCTGGGGCCTCGGGCAGCTGATGTTCACGCGCTACATCGTCGTCGTGGACGAGGACGTGGATGTGCGCGACCACGCCGAGGTGCTCTACCGGGTGGGCCTCCAAGCCGACCCGGAGGAGGATCTCGAGCTGGTCCACGGCCCGGTCGACCAGCTCTCGATCTCGAACCGCCAGCCGAACCGCGGTGGCAAGCTCGGGATCGACGCCACGCGCAAGGGGCCGGAGGACGGCTATCCGCGCCCCTGGCCGGAGGAGGCCCGGATGACCCCCGAGGTGCGCGCCCGGGTCGACCAGATGCTCCGGGAGGACCCCGTTCTCCAGCAGCTCGTCCGGCGCCGACCGTGAGCGACGCCCCGCCGCGAGAACGGCGGACCGGGGGGACCGGGGCCGCGATCCTTGAGCTCCTGCTCCTCCCCAACCTCGGCCTCAACCTCTTCTTCGTCCTCGGGTTCCTCCTGCTTGCGACCCAGGGGCGTCCGCTCCTGGTCCCGAGCCTGCTCATCGTCCTGGCCTTCGTGGCTGCGCGCAACGCAGGCCACGCGTTCAACCAGTGGGCGGACCGCCGCCTGGACGCGGCGAACGCCCGCACGCGCAACCGGCCGCTCGTGGAGGGCCGCCTCTCGGGACGGACGGTCCTCCTCCTCGTCGCGGCCAACATCGTCCTCTTCTTCGTCGCGGCGGCCCTCCTCCGGCCCGTTCTGGTCCTCCTTGCGGTACCTGCGCTCGCGCTCGTGATCGGCTACTCGTACACGAAGCGGCTCACCCCCTGGACCACCGTCATCCTCGGGGCCGTCGAGTCGCTGGTCCCGGCCGGGGTGTACCTCGCGGTCACCGGGACATTGCCGGTGGCGGCGTGGCTGGGGATCGCCGCGCTGGTCTTCTTCGGCACCGCCTTCGAGATCGTCCACAGCTTGCAAGACGTCGAGGTCGACCGTGCGCAGGGGCTGCACTCGCTGCCCGTTACGCTCGGCCCCGCGCGTGCGGTGACCCTTCAGGCGGGGTGCCTCGCGGGGGCGATCGTCTTCCTCGCGGGGGTGGGCAGTGTCGTCCTAGGCCCCTCCCTCCCCTACGTCGTGGGATTGGCGGGCATTGGGCTCGTGGCGCTTCTGGAGGTGAGAGGGCTCTCTTCCCGCAGCTGGAGCCTTCTTCGGGCCTTCCGCAGCCACTACCTCATGGGGGGGCTCTTCTTCGCCGCGACGCTGCTGGCGTATGTCTTTCCCCTGGGGCGGTGACGGAGCGTTCCCCCTTCGAGCCTCCCCTGCTTCGCTCTCGAAGCTCCCTGGAGCTTCTCGGGGGCGACGCTAACGGACTACCAACGGCAACCCCCAATCGGTACCGGCTCGGATGAGCCGAGAACGGAGGCTCAGCGTTCTGCGCTTCGCGTAGGAGAGGGCCCGGGGCCCTTCCGAGGCGCCGGCCTCAGAGCTCATCCCGGTCGGCCCAGAGGCGGAGCCCTCCGAGGAAGGCGTTCCGGTTGTCCCCGGGACGGGCCCCCGGTGGCATCTCCTTGATCTTCCGGACGTTGCCGCCCCCGAGGACGATGTAGTCCGGTTCGAGGGCCGCCGAGAGCTGCTCGACGACCTCGCGAACCTCCTTCTCCCACTTCTTCCGGCCGAACTTCTTGAGCGCGCCCTCCCCGACGTACTCCTCGTAGGTCTTGCCCTTCTTGTAGGGCAGGTGCGCGAGCTCCATGGGCTCGAGCTTGCCGTCCACGATCATGGCCGAGCCGAGCCCCGTCCCGAGTCCCAGGAAGAGCATCCGGCCCCCCTGGTAGCTCCCTAGGGCCTGCAGGGCAGCATCGTTCAAGATGCGCACGGGCCGGTCGAAGCTCTTCTCGAAATCGAATCCGACCCAGCCCTTCCCCAGGTTGGAGGGCTCGCGGAGAATGCGGTTGTGAACAACGACACCCGGGTAACCGATGGAGACCGCCTCGTAGGTCTTCCCCTTGAGGAGGGTCGAGAGCTTGTTCACCATCTTTTCCGGGGTCATCTTAGGACCGCTGGGGATCTTCCACTCCTGCTGGAGGCTCGACAAGTAGGCCTTCACGTGCGTGCCTCCCACGTCGAGGACCAGGATGTGCCGGGGCGTCCCCTCGACCGTCCGCGCCATCGGTTCCCTTCAAACCCGAGAGCGCAAAAAGATGAGAGAGAACCCGGGTCTCCTCTCCTTCACCTGTGCCGAGTCTCGGCCCAACGCCAGAGGGGACGACGCGGAACGGTCTCTGGCCGAGGGGGGCCCCGCTCCTCGGCAAGGTCCGTTCTCGTAAGGGCGATCGCCGGTGCGAGCTGGCCCTTCAGCGGGCGAACTGGAGAAGACCCCGATCGGTAGGTTCAAGGCCGGCACCACCCCTAGGTGGCTCGAAGATGACGGACCCCCTCGACGCCCTCGCCGATCCGACCCAGAAAGTCCAGCTCTGGAAGCTCCGGAGCCTGGCGGGATCGGTTCAGGAGTACACTCAACTCAGGACGGAGGACCTGGGCTTTGGCGACCAACGCGGCATCCACCGACCGAAGGGATCGCGTTACGCGCTCTGGGTCCGCCAGACCCGCCAAGGACCGTACCCCGATGAGGACCCGGTGGTCCATTCCGACGGCTCCTGGACGTACCGTTATGCGCCCGAGGGACGGGGCGGGATCTCCCAGTTGGACCTCCCCACGAACCAAGGCCTCCTCAACTGCGAGGCCGACGGAGTTCCCGTGGGGGTGCTCCGGGAGAAGCCCGGGTATGGAAGGGTTCGGTCCTACGAGGTTCTCGGTCTCGCGTTCGTGAAGTGGGACGGCAGCCACTTCGTGTTCCAGGGAGAACCCATGGACTGGGAAGCCCCCCCTGTGGTGGGAGCCGTCCCCCCTCCGTTCGAGCCCCGGGAACCGCTGGTCGTTTCCGAGGTGACTCGGGCGATCCGCAATCGACGCTTCGCCTGGGCCGTTCGCCAAGTGTATCACGAGAAGTGCAGCCTCTGCGAGCTGGGTTTTCGGCTAGGAGGCCGCACCGTGGGCATCGAGGCCGCCCACCTCATCCCCTTCGAGGACGGGGGCAACAGCCACGACGTGCGCAACGGGGTCGCGCTCTGCCGGAATCACCACGCGCTCTTTGACGAGTTCGCCTGGGCCTTCGACGAGGATCTCCGAGTCCATGTCGCGGCGGACAAGCAGTTCCGGGTCTCGGCCACGCTGAACCACATCCTGGGGATGGAAGGGGAGAGGCTGCGGAACCTACCGGACCGGGCCGAGGACCAGCCCGCCCAAGAAGCCATCCGGGACCGGCTCGAGAGGTTCGAGAAGGCGTGGGAGTGAGCGCTGACCTCCAACTCGAAGTCTCTTGGAGCCACGAGGGCCGAGCAGAGTCTGTGGTTCATGGTGGATTCACCAGCTCAAGAGGAACAGCTGACGACCAAGACATGAGCGACGCGCCCTTTTCCTCAGCCCCGCGGCGGGGAACGAATCAGGGTGATCGGTACCCTACGCCTCTGAGCTGCCCATAGGTTCCGAGATTCGACTCCGGACGTAATCTCGGGTGTCAGGATCGATGAAGTGGACGAAGCAGCCACGGATCCCGCGCGTGAGAAGGACGCGATAGGTTCTCTTGACCAACTCCAGGAACCTCTCCCCCGACCGCTTGACCATCGGGTCGTAGTTCCGCTCAGGATGTCCGGTCCAGCCCCCCGCCTCGACGTCATACTGGAGATCGTTCCCGAAGATCACTCCCACGTAGTCAAACTCGAATCCCTGGGCGGTGTAGACGCACCCGATCTGATTGAGGCCCCCGGGTGAGTAGGCCCACAGGGATGCTTTGGGAATGCCCTTGGGCAGGTGGGTGGCCTCCTCCCGGGCATTCCACGGACGCGCGAAGGACCCGATGCGAACGTCCTCCGGCAAAACGCCGTCTTTCCGAGCCTTCGACCAGGGCCAGCAGAAACCCGCCACCAGACGAGCGCTCCTTCCCTCCCCCGCCTTGGTCCGAACGAGCGTGTCCAGTTCCTCCGGGGAGTCCACGATGCGGAACTCGAAGAGGTCGGTGTTCTCCCATCGAACAACGGGGCCCTGACGCAGACCGAGCACCGACTCGACCCACTGGACGAAACCCCCCGACCCCCCACAACGGAACTGCCCCTCCAATCGAATGCTTCGCACGGGGATGCCAAGCCGCTCCGCCGCCGCCCGGATACCTGTCGTCGACCCGGCGTCCGTGGGAGTGACGGTCTGGAGGTCGTCGATGAAGAAGACGGAGACGCGCCCGGCCCGAAGGATCTCCTCGACCTGCGGAGGGGGGTTCGGTCTCGTAGGCCGGCCGAACCGGTTCGTGGTGACAGGACGGATCCGATGGGCTTCGTCGACGAGGAGGACCGGGACGCCGTCAGCCTCCGCCTCCGAGTAGCTGTTGGTCCACTTGAAGAGCCGTTCCATTCGGGGACCCAGCTTTGTGCGCAGGGTCCGGGTGAAAGCCCTCGACCCGGTCACGTAGTGCGCGAGGTACCGGGCTCGCCCCTCCGTCCCTCCCGCGAGAGTCGCAAGGAGATTGATGGCGATGAGGGACTTTCCGGATCCGGGTCCTCCCTCTACGATGATCGCGGACTTCCCGGGAGCCTCTGTCGCCCTGCGCACGTGGCTCATGACCGTGTCATGGGCCACCTGCTGCTCGTCCAGGAGGTGAAAGTCCGGCGTACCCCGGATGGCCGAAGCCACGTGATCCAGGAAGGCCCTGGTGGCGATTTCCTTCCCCGCCTCGATGCGTTCCAGGAGGGGGAGGCCATCCCCACCCCCCACCAGCGACCGGCAGCGGCCCACGAGGGCATCGAACTGGTCACTCAGATAAACGGGGGAGTCGGCCAGGAACGCGCTAAACTTGGAATCCAAGAGAGGTTCCGCCCGCTCTCTCCTGTAGTTGTGAAGGTAGACACACGAACTGAGGCTGGGGGCCCCCTCGCCTGAGAACGCCGAATGCAAGTCCTTCAAGTACTCCTTGTAGCGGGATACCTGGACCGAGGGGTGGAGGACGTCACGGTTCTCCCCGCCGATCCAGGTCTCTACTTCGTTCTCCCCCTCGGTTGGGCGGACCGTCTCCCACTGCTTCAGCTCGACGATGAGGCCCGAGTCTATTCCCGTGGGGCTCTGGCCCGTCACAAGACAGTCAAGACGCCCGGAGTAGAAGGGGAGCTGGAACTCGAGAATCACCCCGTTGTCCTCCAAGAGGGCTTCCTCGAAGACATCGCGGATCTTCCCAAGCGAGTTCCGCCATGACCGAGCCTCCTCTGTGGACGGGGGCCTTCCGTAGACCTTCTCAAACTCGTGCTCGAGCCTGGTGGCAATGGTGTTGCGTTGGGTCTCCCGGCTGAACTCCGGATAAGGCCCGGCGAAGAGTTGCATGACGTTATTGAGGGCTCCAGTACTACAATAGCAGACCGGACCAGACTTTCTCGGGAGCGAGTTGCTTCAGGCGGCCAGATCTATCCGGTTCAGCTCGGAATCTGGAGCCACAGGTTCGCTGGGAGCGAGACTCGGCTCGATTGGCTCGGGTGGCGGAACGAAGCTACGACTGCAGGGTAGGAGACCAGACCGCCCAGCGGACCCCGGTGGCAGACCCCTCGGACCGGACCCGTCCGCTCCCCAACCATCGACGCCACTGAGCGGAGGAGATCGGTCGGACCGA
Source organism: Thermoplasmata archaeon (assembly GCA_021828085.1). Lineage (GTDB taxonomy): Archaea > Thermoplasmatota > Thermoplasmata > Lutacidiplasmatales > UBA184 > JAKATE01. The sequence goes on from JAKATE010000055.1 coordinate 10,560, forward strand.
CGGGGAACGGGGGCGGGAGATGCGAAGGTAGGCCACCCCCCCCGGCCGGAGCGACCGGGAGATGCGTCGGAAGAGCCCCTCGGGAGCTCGCGCGCAGCAGAGCACGTCGTTCACGAAAGCGAAGTCGACGGAGGCAGCCGGGACCGAGCTGGTCGCGACTCCCTGGACCTCCATGTTGGGAAGGGCTGCGTGGAGCCGGTCCACGTTCCATCGAACCGCCGAGCGCTGGGGGTCGCTCAGGAGCACGCTCCCCCCGGGGCCGACCCGTCGGGCGAGCTCGAGGGCCCAACCACTCCGGCCGCAGCCCACATCCCAGACCACGCACCCGGGACGGACCCATCGATTCAAGGTGCGACGGATCTCGGGGGCCTTGCGCTCCTCGAGGCTGTCCGCGCAATCGGCGCAGCAGAACATGAGCCGTCGTCCGTCGATCCAACGGATGACCGCGCTCCCTTCGGAGAGTTCGCAGCCGCACCCCTCGGCGCAGAGAAGGGTTCGGGCGCGGGGACCTCCCTTGGAACGACCACGGCGACCCTGGGAGCTCTTGGACATGGGAGAACCTCTCGCGTGATCGAGGCCTCGTTCGAATTTAGCCCTCCCCAACTCGGTGTGCGAAGCGCCCAGCACCGGTCGTGAGCAAAAT
>JAKATE010000056.1 GCA_021828085.1 Thermoplasmata archaeon
GTGGCCGAACTTCCACCCGAGGTCACCGTCACCGAGGACACCCCTGCCGCGGTAGGCGTGCAGGTGATGGTCGGGGTGGTGCCGGAGCAACCCGCGGGGAGTCCGGTGTAGGCGTACGTCGCCGACGACCCCGCTCCCACCGCCGTGGCGGTGATCGTGGTCGGCATGCTCAGGTCGATGGCGTTGTTCACGATGGTGAGCGGCGCCACCGCCAGGGTCTGCGTGGTGAGCCAGTAGATCGTTCCTGCCCCCGCCACCGTGAAGGTGATCGAGGAGGGGGTCGACGTCACGCCCGTGAACGCTCCGTTGTCGGAGACGTTCCAGCCCAGCGCCGTTCCCGCCGTCAATGTGCCGCTGACGGTGTAGGTGTTCCCCACCACGAGCGGCAGGACCGTTCCGGTCGTGAACGTCTGCGCTCCCAGGGTGAACGACGCCGTCGCCGGGTTCGAGGCGATGAAGTCGATGGCCGCCGGGACGGAGGTCGTGGGGGACGGGATGAAGTTGGCCGACAACGACCCGGTTCCCGAGACGAAGACCTCGCCGCCCGCGACGCTCACCCCGCCGGTCGTGCTCCATCCGACGAAGGTGGAGCCCGTGGCGGGCTGAGCGAAGATCGGCCAGCCGATGCTCGGGGCCAGGGGCACCTCGAGGGTCATGGTCGTCGCGGTGGAGTTCAGGTTCACGTAGGCGGCCCCCAAACCCCCCACATTGACCGTTAGCGCGAGGGGGCTCGTGGTCGCCGTGAAGTTGGCATCGATCGTGGTCACCGCTGCGGATGCGTTGAGCATCAGCATCGAGCTCTGAGCGGTGGCTTGCGCCACCATGGCCCCGGGTCCACCCGTCATGCCCCAGTTCTCGAAGATCGGGTTCCCGTTCGCCTTCGGTGTGGGCGCGCTACCGGCGAGTGTAGGGAAGGCCTGGATGGGCCAGCTGTTGTTCCCCAGGATGTCGTAGAAGAGCAGCGTGTTCCCAGCCGAGCCGTAGAACTCGCTCGGCGTCTGGGGCCCGTAGCTCGGGTAGTTGAGCACCGCATAGGGGTTCGGGGCGTTCACGAAGAGCTGCGTTCCGCTGTAGACGTACGACGCGAACGCATAGATCCCCACGAAACCCGCCGTCGCCGACGGGGTTCCCCCCAGGTTGACCGCGAGCTTCACGTTGGTGACCGCGAACGGTTCCACGATGAGGCCCGCCGCGCCCTGCTCCAGGGTCATCTGGATCGAGGCGGTGGTCGCCGCCAGGCCCGTGCCCAGGTAGAGGCCGCTCTGGTTGCTCACCACGATGCTGCCCAGGTAGTACGACCAGGTGTAGAGCGCGTAGCCGGGCGCTGCCATGTAGGTGAAGTTGTAGCTTCCCACCGGCAGCGTGACCGTCACGGGCGCCTGCGACCCGAGGTTCATGTAGGAAGGCGTTCCGGGGACGCCGGTGATGTTGAGCGTACCGGAGCCGGGCAGGGTGAATTGCACGGTGAGCGTCGTCGTGAGGCTCGTTCCCGTGTAGTTCGCCTCCACCGTTGCCGTCCCTCCCGCAGTTCCCACCACGAGCAAGGTGATCGGGTAGGCCCCCTGGGTAAGGTAGGAGCCGACGTTCCCGATCGAGGTGTTCCAGCTGTCGAAGAGCACCCCGGGGCCCGGCATGGCTTGCACCATGTAGATCCCCGGCGTGAGGGCGATCGAGGCCCCCTGGGCCACCGGCATGTTCTGGGCGCCCAGCACCTCCCCGAGGGAGACACCGGTCCAGGTGTAGAGCTTCGGGTTGTTGCTCGTGAAGGTGACCGTCGTCGTCGGAGCCGTGGTCTGGACCACGAACTTCGCGGTGATCGAACCCGCTCCCGTCACCGTGAACGAGGCCATCGGGGTGTTCGGCCCGGCGAGAGCGACCCCGCCAGTGACCGTCCAGCCGTCGAAGCTGTAGCCGGTCACGTTGTTGGCGAGCGCGCTGTAGACCCCGGGCTGGAGCTCGAGGTCATGCGCCCCTGCGCTCCCCCCCGCCACCGTCTCGTTGACGATGGTGATGGAGCTCGTGGCGGGCCCCGTCACTGTGGGGATGGAGACCGCGACCGCCGTGGAGGGGTCGGGAATGGGGAAGAAGTTCGGGTAGTAGAACCCGAGCCCGTCCGCCGGGGTATAGACCTGCTCCTGGAACTCGTTGTAGGCCTGCCCGAAGTCCGTGTACACTCCCGGATAGTTGGTGGCACCGAACTCGAAGGCGCCGGGCACCGTGTTGGTCCCACCCGTAGCGGAGGGGTACCAGCCGTACCACGGGTACGTGCACCACTGCGAGCCGCCCGGGGCGCAGGTTCCAAGGCTCGTCTGCTCGATCAGGTTGAGCGCACCCTCAGGCTGCGTGAAGGCCACCTGCGTGGGAACCATGTGCCCGGCCGAGCTGTTGAACGTCGGCGGGGCGATGACCCAGGGCTGCAGGCTGTCGTTCGCCCAGCTGCCGGGGTCATAGCTCGGACAGGGGGCGGAAGGCACGATGCTCGGAAGCCCCGCGCTGCAGCCGCCGTACTGGTTGCTGTTCGGGAAGGAGGGATTGCCCGCGTGCCCGGTCTCGAAGGAGAAGGAGATCGGGAGCTCGCCACCGGGCGTCCACTGCAGGGAGCCCGGCACGTCGTTGGCCACGTAGGCGGGGTCAAGGGGCTTACCCTCGTTGGCGCCCCCCTGGTTGTAGAGGAGGTTCACCTTCGCGACCTGGCCGTTGGTCATGTCGCGGACGGTGACGTTCTCCCCCCAGGGAGAGCCGACCCACCCGCTCATCTGGACCTGGATGGAGTCCCCCTGGGTCATGTTCAGGAAGGACGCCGTGGTCACGTTCGTGTAGAGCGGGGAGTAGTAGCACGGGTCCTCGAACCCGTTGGCGAGGTCGATCTGCCAGCCGACCGCAGCGGCGACCCACTGGCCCGCCACCGTTCCCGTCGGCACGTAGAAGGAGGAGTCCGGATAGAACTGGAGCTCCAGGAAGCACTGGCTCATCCAGCCCTGCGGGTCGTGCAGGGTGAGCCCGAACCAGATGGCCGCATAGAGGTCCGACTGGTTCTGCGTCGCGCTCCGGTCGATGGGGAGCGTGATGTTCCAGGTGACGTTCCCGCCGCTCCCCGGAAGGTTCGAGTAGGGGTTCACGGCCGGCTCATCGTGCCCGTAGCAGCCCGGGATGTAGGCCCCCTGGGCGCCACCGGCGGCGTTGTTGATCGGCCAGAGGCCGTCACACCAGTTGTTCAGGAAGTACTGCTCCTGCTGCCAGTTCCCCTGGCTCGCCGCGTTCTGGACCGCCGTGTTCAGAACGGAGGGGATGGGAGCTCCCGGGGGAGCCTGCGCACCGCCCCAGGACTGGGGGATGACGCTCTGCATGTTCACTGGGGGCTTGATCTTGAGGTTCGCGAGGTTCGGAGTGGGCTGCGTCGCCGCCGAGGAGGTCGGCGCGACGAGCGCGGGCTGCGCCGTCGAGGCCGGCGTCGGGGTAGGCGTCGAGGCAGAACCCGCTCCCACCGCGGGAGCCGCTGTCACCGGCGTGAGCACCCCTACGGAGGTGAGCACGGCCAGTCCGCTCAGGACCATGATCGCCACCACAAACAGGGAGACGGCGACCTTGGTACGGGAGAGGCGGCTCGCTCGGCGAAGGCTCTTAGGTTCCATCATAGGACCATCTGTTCCCATTGGCGTTCACCTGCGGCTGCTCTTTCGAGAAAGCCGCGCCCCCATCAAGGGGTGCCCTATAAATACCTAAGTGAAGGGGTGGGCGCCATCGCCGAACTCACCTCCCCGCAGAAAAGGGGAGACCTCCGAACCCCCATGACCGAGCTCTACGCGCTCAGCGGCACCCCCGGCGTCGGGAAGTCCAGCGTCGCAAGGTCCCTCGCCCGTATCCGGAAGGGCGGGCGCTCGCGGGCCCCTGCTCTACATATAAGGGAAGTAGGAGAGCTCCCCGGGAGCGCACCGCTCACAGGCTCCCGCTCTCCCGCGAGCGGGAGAACGACCGTGGAAGTGGACCTTGCCCGGGCCTCGCGAGCGATCCGCGCCTGGGCCGAGGACGGGTCGAAGGACCTGGGACTCATCGTGGGGCACCTCTCCCACCTCCTCCCGATCCCACGGGTGCTCCTCCTTCGCTGCGCCCCGGACGAGCTCTCCCGCCGGCTCCGACGGAGCGGCGTCCGCGAGCCCTGGCTCTCCCAGAACGTCGAAGCGGAGCGCGTGGACCTCGTCCTCCTCGAGGCGCTCCGCCTCGGGCGCACGGTCTACGAGCTCGACACCACCCGGCACGCCCCGGCGGAGGTCGCCCGGTGGGTCCTGTCGGTGCTCGCCGGCAAGGTCCCGCCGCGGCAAGGGACCGTCGACTGGCTCTCCTCCTTCCCCCCTTCCGCGAAGGGGGCCGCGCGCCCTCGCCCAGGGACGGAGGGACGGCGAAGCGGCTTCAAGGGCGGACGTCCTCCGGGACCGCGCTGAGGGGGTCCTGCGTGCTCGAGCGGTACCGCGAATGGGCCCGTCCTCGCCTCGACCGGCTCTCCGAGCCCTTCCTCGCGTTCTCCCCGGCCTCCCTGAGCTGGACCTCCTTCGCCCTCTTCGCCCTCGCGGCCGCCCTCTTCGCGCTGCTCGGTCTCCTTCGGGCCGCCCCCCCCTTCGTCCCCCCTCTCCTCCTCCTCGCCGCGGGGAGCGCGGTCTTCCTGGGGGGGGTCTTCGATGCGCTCGACGGCCACGTGGCCCGTCGCCGGCAGGTGAGCTCCCCCCGGGGGGACCTCCTCGACCACGTCCTCGACCGCTACGCCGATGTCCTGCTGTTCCTCGGGATCGCCGTGAGCGGCTGGGCGCAGCCGCTCCTCGCCCTCCTCGCCCTCGTGAGCGTCCTGCTGGCGAGCTACATGGGGACGCAGGCGCAGGCCCTGCTGGGCCGCCGGCTCTACCGGGGCCTCCTCGGGCGCGCAGACCGCATCGTCCTCCTCTCCCTGGTGAGCTGGGTGCTCGGGGTCTGGGTCCTGCTCAATCTCTACGTCCCGAGCCCGGTCCACCTCCCCTACCGATTCCTCGTCGGGGGCGTCCCCCTCACGCCTGTCGACCTGGTGATGCTCTACTTCGTTCTCGCCGGCCAGCTCACCGCGGCCTACCGCGCCCGCCGGACCTGGCGGGAGCTCTAGGTCCGGCCCGCTCCCCCGGGGGCGTTCGTGCGGGGGCGGGTCCGTGCGCGCCGGTAGTAGTTCAGCGGGTGCTTGAGCGCAACGGGGTCCGAGCACAGGCGTGCCGGTGACCCGTCGAGCTCCCGGCGGCAGAGCCCGGCGGTGATGAGCGTGGCGCACTCGGGGGGGGTGTAGCCGGCTCCCCCGTCGTGCCGGCGGATCTGGTCGACCTGGTAGCGGGTGATCGGCTCGTTGAAGTTCGGGGCTCCCCGGAACGCCTCCACGATCGCGTCGGCCTCCATCCCCACCTTGTGCAGGAAGGCCGCGAGGGCGAACCGCCCCTGGTGGCCGACGTTGTGGCCGGCGGCGAGCTCCTTCATCAGCTCCCGGATGCACGGAGGGAAGCGCTCCGGCTCGACAGGGCCCGGGCCCCCCTCCCGCGCCGGCAGCCTCTGGCGCGCGAGTTCGAGGAACCCGGACTCCCGGCCCTCGAGCAGGGTGCGCAGCTCCGGCTCGACCTTGAGCGGGAGGACCTCCTCCAGTCCCTGGAGCATCCCCTCGGAGAGCCACTCCGCGAGCCTCCCCCGGGAGAGCTCCACCACCCCGTGACGGAGCCGCTGGTGGACCAGCTTGAGGTCGCGCCCCCTCGCCGTCGCGCTCCAGCCGAGGTAGACCGGCAAGGGGACCTCCCATCCCTCGGAGGGCTCGGGGGAGGTCGAGCGGCGCGCCGGTCTCCCGAGCGCATGCGCCAGCGTCTGGAGCTCCTCCACCTGGACGGCACTCCCCTCGAGCTCCTCGCGCAGCCGGAGCGCTTCCCGGCGGGCCCACCGACGGGCCGGCCCGGAACCCGGGAGGAGGGAGACGAGGAGCGCCGCGAAGGGGAAGGAAAGGACGCGCGCCACCTCGTCGGCGTCTCCGACCTCCGGAAGGTCGCGGCCGGCGGGGGGTCCGGCGAGCGCTTGGAGGACCCGCGCCCGGCCGAGCCCGCGGGCTCCCTCGAAGAGCGGGCTCTCGACGAGCTCGCGGGAGCTCGGCGCGAGGGAGCCCAGCGACGTCGTCGCGCCCGGGAGGAACGGGTAGCGGGCGTAGAAGGTGCGTGAGCCTAGAGGAACGGCCCCACGAACTCCCATAGGATGAGCAGGAGCACGGTGAAGGAGATGAGCACGCTGAGGCCCCCTACCAGGGCGTCCACCCGGGGCTGGGGGAGCGCTGGCTGGGCCCTCTTGATCGCCCCGCCGACGATGTCGCGGAAGAGGAAGCTCCCGTCGAGGGGGACCGCGGGGAGTGCGTTGAAGATCCCGAGCAGGAAGTTGATCCAGACCAGCCAGTACAGCGCGTTCACGAGGACGAACGTCCCGCCCGCCCCGAGCGGGCCGCTCACCGTGTAGAACTGCCCCACCGTCCCGCCCAGCGGGAGCATCTGCGTCCCGGGAAGGGCGAGGAAGAGCAGGCTTCCCGTGAGCGGGGAGGGGAAGTTGCCGCGGAAGCTCAGTCCTCCCAGGTCCGCGTGGAACGGGTCCACGAGGATCCCGGTGAGCACCTGGGGAGCGAGCGGGTACTCCTGGATCCCCAGGAAGGCGAGTCGTTGGGCGGTGCGGTTGCCCCGCTCGCTCGGGAGGTAGGCGGAGGCGGCCCCGAGCGTCACCGAGGTCTCGACCGTCCCCCCCTGCGCCTGGCTGTAGAAGCTCAGCGGGACCGTCTCGCCCGGCCGCGCCTGGGAGAGGACCTGGCCCAGGACCGTGGCGTCCGGGGTGAGCGTCCCGTTGAGGCCGGTGACGATGTCCCCCGGGGCGAGGGTGGCGTTCGAGGCCCCGGAGCCGGAGAAGACGGCGGCGACCCCGACCCCCGCGGCCTTGGGCTGGACCGAGACCCCCACCACCGCCGAGAGCGCGAGGAAGAAGATCACCGCGAGGGCGAAGTTGGCCATCACCCCGGCGGCCGCCACGCGGTCACGCCGACGGCGCGTGGCGGCGTTCATGTCCTCCTCGTCCTGCTCGACGAAGGCCCCCAGGGGGACGACGAGGAAGAGGACGCCCAGGCTCTTCACCCGGATGCCGTTGGCCCGGGCGAGCACCCCGTGGCAGAGCTCGTGGAGGACGACGCCGACGACCAGGGCGAGGAGGCCGTAGCCCAGCGGGAGCAGCGGGTTGAGCCCGGGGATGCTGAGCGCCGTGGAGAGCGAAGGCGCCTCGGAGGCGGGGAGGCGCGAGGCGGCGATCGCCCCGTAGACCAGGAGGGCGAACATGGCGACCATCCCGGCGAAGGCGAGGACGATCCCCACGTCGCCGAAGACGTTCCAGGCCCGGCGGAAGCGCGCCACGCGCTCGATGGCCTTGCGGCCCCGGAGGGTCTTCACCATCAGGAGCGGGCCGAGCAGGCTCAGCGGCTTGTCGGCCCCGACGCGCCCCGACTTCCAGAGGGCGTAGACGATGAGCCCATAGGCCAGCAGGAGGGCCACCAGCCAGAAGTAACCGTTCGTCCAGAAGGGCAAGGGCCTACCCACCGAGCGGCCGACAAAGAGCGGACCGGGACATGAAGATGCGCCGGTACCGTAGCTCGATCAGCCCTTGATCACGGCCAGGGGGCCGAGCCGGGCCACGGGCCGGGCGAGCCCGGCCCCCGCGGTCCCGCGGACGACCTCCTCCACGTCCTTGTACGCCCCCGGGGCCTCCTCGGTGACCCCCTCCCGGCTGGAGGACTCCACGAGGACCCCCTTCTGGGCGAGGGCCTGGGTGACCTCCCCGTAGCGGAAGCGGTGCGCGGCGGCGGTCCGGCTGAGGACGCGTCCGGCCCCGTGACAGGCGGAGCCGAAGGAACGCTCGAGGCTCCCGGGTGCCCCCACGAGGACGTAGCTCGCGGTCCCCATGTCCCCGGGGATGAGGACCGGCTGTCCGACGTCCCGGTACGGCAGGGGGATCTCGCTCCGACCGGCCGGGAAGGCGCGTGTGGCCCCCTTGCGGTGGACGAGCACCTTCGACCGGCCCCCGTCGGGGAGCTGGTGCTCCTCGACCTTGGCCATGTTGTGCGAGAGGTCGTAGAGCAGCTCGAGGCCCATCTCCTCGGCGCTCCGACCCAGGACCCTTTCGAACGCGCCGCGCACCGCGTGCGTGATGATCTGGCGGTTCGCCCAGGCGAAGTTCGCCGAGGCGGCCATGGCCTCGAGGTACTCGTGCGTCGGGGCCGAGTCCGCCGGAGCGCACGAGAGCTGCCGGTCGACGAGGCGCACCCCCTCCCGTGCCAGCCGCTCGTCCATGGCGCGGATGTGGTCGGTGGCGACCTGGTGCCCGAGGCCCCGGGAACCGGTGTGGAGCATGACGACGACCTGACCTTCCTCGAGGCCGAAGGCCTTCGCCTCCGACGCATCGAGGACGGAGCGAACCTCCTGGACCTCGAGGAAGTGGTTGCCGCTCCCGAGCGTCCCGAGCTGACGAGCGCCGCGCTCGTGGGCCCGCTCGCTCACCCGCTGGGCCACGGCCCCGGGGAGCCGACCCCCCTCCTCCTGGAGCTCCAGGTCCCTCTCCCAGCCGTACCCTTCCCGGACGGCCCAGGCGGCGCCCCCCTCCAGGGCCGGATCGAGGGCGGCCCCCTCGAGCCGGATCCCCCCCTTGCTCCCGACGCCGCTCGGGACCCCCTCGAAGAGGGCGCGCGCGAGCTCCTTGAGCCGCGGACGGACCTCCTCCGCCCGGAGCCTCGAGCGGATCAGACGGACGCCGCAGTTGATGTCGTAGCCGATCCCCCCGGGGGAGACGACCCCCTCCGTGAGATCGAACGCCGCCACCCCCCCCACCGGGAAGCCGTAGCCGAAATGGATGTCCGGCATGGCGTAGGAGGCCCCCAGGATCCCGGGGAGCGTCGCCACGTTCGCGAGCTGGACCAGGCAGCCGTCGTTGCGCGAAGCCTCCACCAGCTTCGGTGTCGAGAAGAGCATGCCGTCGACGTGCATCCCGGGCACCGCGCCGCGAGCGACGCGGTAGCGCCACTCGTCGAGGGCCTCCACCGGGACCGGGGTCGAGGGTTGCGGCATGGGACCGAGGGGACTCCCGGTCCCCCTTAAGATGGATGCTCAGGCGGGGGGGTTCCTTCGCCCGGGTCCGGCTCGAGGGTGAGCAGGACGTCCCGCGCCTTCACCGATTGCCCGGGCCTCACGGAGAGCCCGCGGACCTTCCCGGCCCTCGGGCTCGCGATCTCGTTGCGCATCTTCATCGCCTCCAGGACCAGGAGCACCTGGCCGGCCCTCACGCGCGCCCCCTCCTCCACGAGCACCTCGAGGACCTTTCCCGGCATCGGGGGGAGGACCGGCAGGCCCTCCTCGCCCGGCGGGATCCGACCCGGGGCGGGGGGGGCGGGAGCTGGGGCCGCCGGTGGGGAAGAAGGGAGGGGGCCCGCCCCCGAGACCGTTTCGCGCGAGAGCAGTCGGACGGCGTGGACCTCGCGGTTCACGACCAGCGAGCGGGCCTCCGCTCCCCCCTCCCCGAGGGACCCGACAAGCTCGTACGCCTCCCCAGCGATCTCGAGCCGGGTCCGGTCCCCCTTGCGCTCCTCGAGGGTGAAGGGGAGCGACTTCCCGTCCAGCTGGACGGTCCCGGCGGCAGGGTCGACCTCGAGGTCGTGCTCCCTACCGTCGACGACGAGCCGTATACGCATCCTGCCACCGATGGGCGCCTGTTCGTCTCATACGTCCCGCGAGGACCCACTCCGGTCCCGGCCCCCCGACCGGCACCGCGGGGGCCTCGGGGGGGCTCGCCGGGGAGACCGGGGGCCGCTCCAGGGCGGCGAGGATCCCCACGGCCGCCGCATCGAGCAGCGCCGGGGTGTACCCCTTCGAGCGCCAGGAGAGGAACTCCTTGAAGACCTCCGGGAAGAGGGCGAAGGCGAGCACCTCCTCCTCGGGGGCCCCGGGGAGGAGCTGGTGGAGCTCCGCGGTCACCTTCGCCATCTCGGGCGGGAGGAGGTCCGCCGGTCGTCCCGTGATGGGCTCCGCGCCGTGGAGCACCTGCCGCCGGAGCTCCTCGGAGACCTTTCCCGGCGGGCGGCCGTAGAGCCCCCGGACGTAGTCGGCCACCTCCCGCGTCACCTGCGCGTAGCGCTTCCCCAGGAGGACGTTCACCACGGCCTGGGCCCCGACGATCTGGCTGGTCGGCGTGACGAGCGGAGGGTAGCCCAGGTCCTCCCGGACCCGGGGGATCTCCTGGAGGACCTCGGGGAGGCGGGAAAGCGATCCCTGCTCCCGCAGCTGGGAGAAGAGGTTCGAGAGCATCCCCCCGGGGACCTGGTGGAGGAGGACCTGGGGGTCGACCTGCAGGCTCCTCAGCTCGAGCATCGGCCGGTAGTGGTCAAGGACCCCCCGGAAGTAGTCGGCCAGCTCCGCCAGCGGCTCGAGGGAGAGCGAGGAGGCCCAGGGGGTCCCGTTGAGCCCCCCCACCACGGACTCGGTGGGGGGCTGGGAGGTCCCCCCCCCGAACGGGCTCAGGGCGGTGTCGAGGCTGGTCGCCCCCGCCCCGGCCGCGGCGAAGACGGTCATCAGCGACATGCCGCTGGAGCTGTGGGTGTGGACGGCGATGGGGAGCCCCACCTCCTGGCGGAGGGCGCTCACGAGCCGGCCCGCCGCCTGCGGCGGCATGAACCCCCCCATGTCCTTGATGCACAGCTCGTCGCAGCCGAGGGTGGCGAGCCTCTGCCCGAGGGCCACGAAGGACTCGAGCGTGTGGACCGGGCTCTCGGTGTAGCAGATGGTCCCTTGCGCCACGGCCCCGGCCCGCTTCACGGCGCGGATGGCCGTCTCCATGTTCCGGGGGTCGTTGAGGGCGTCGAAGATGCGGAAGATGTCGACCCCTTCGGCGGCGGCGCGGGCGCAGAAGCTCTCCACCACGTCGTCCGGGTAGTGGCGGTACCCGACGAGGTTCTGCCCGCGCAGGAGCATCTGCAGGGGGGTCCGCTTCGCCTTGCGCTTGATCGCCCGGAGGCGCTCCCACGGGCTCTCGTGGAGGAAGCGGTAGGCCACGTCGAAGGTGGCGCCCCCCCAGACCTCCAGCGAGCGGTACCCGACGGCGTCGAGGGACTCGATGGCGGGGAGCATGTGCTCG
>JAKATE010000057.1:0-6125 GCA_021828085.1 Thermoplasmata archaeon
ATCACCGCGGACGGGACCACGGGGGCGCTCGTGCGCGAGAAGAGGCGGACCTGCGCATCCTGCACGGCCCCTCCGGGGGTCGCCGTGAAGCTCCCCGGCAACGCGTTGCCCGAGACGTCGGTGATCGAGTAGGACCATCCGTCCTGCTGCAGGACCGCGCCATTGGCCACCGAGACGCTGACGGTGCTGGGGGTGTTGCCCGCGCCTCCGACGTAGAAGGGAAGGATGATCGACGTGGGTCCCACCGTGGGGCTCACCGACTGCGGTCCGGCGCGCAGGCCGTAGACCGGGTAGAGGTTCAGCGGCAGGGTGTACTGCACCAGCGCGGCGGTGGTGTTCCCCACCTGGTAGGCGGAGAAGACCAGCGGCGGATGCGTGGAGAGCACGTTGCCGGGCACCCCCACCCGCACCTCGACGTACTGCACGCCGTTCGGCCCCGGGTCGACGGTGAAGTTACCCGGGGAGAAACGGATCGGCCAGTTCGAGGGGGTCCCATTGAGCGTGACGTTGAGCGGCTGGTTACCGGTGTTCCGCAGCGCGAGCGTGACGCTCACGTTGGACCCCGCCACGGTGGTGAAGTTCCCGTTGCCCTGGACGGTGAGGGTGGCGGCGGGCTGGTAGACGGGGGCGAGGGGAGCGGGGAGGGCGCGGTTCGCCGAGGTGACGTTGATCCCGGCGCCGAAGTTCAGGTCCACGCGCGGCCCGAAGGGAGCCACGTGGGCGCTGAAATTGACCTCGAAGGCCCCAGGGGGCAGGTAGACGTCCGCGGAGGTCCCGACCGAGTAGGCCCCCAACTCGAAGGCCCAGCCGGTCCTCCCATTGGTGAGGGTCAGGTTCACCGAGCGGGGGGTCGGGAGCGATGCCGGGGAGCTCAGGGGGAAGGACTGCGACCAGGCCGCCGACAGGGAGAGTGCGACCGGGTAGGTCGCGGTGCTGTACGGCAGGGTGAACCTCGTGAAACCGGCGAGTGGCGCACCGCTCGGGTTGTAGACGGCGTACGCGTAGTAGGTTCCCGGGGTGAGCGCGAGCGAGAAGCTCGGGCCGCTCAGGGCGTACGCCCGGGTCCCGGACCCGTTCAGGGCGGGGGAGATCCAGAGCGTCCCGCCCCCGGGCGGGGAGACGCCCCCGAGGGAGAGGGAGAAGGCCACGGGGGTGGAGGCCAGGGCGGATCGTACGTAGACCTTGCAGACCCCCACTGAGGTCCCCGCCGTGACGGTGCAGGTGGCGTTGGAGCCCGAGACGAAGGTGTAGTTCCTCTCCACCCCTCCCGGGGGGGTCCAGGGGGAGAGCGCGTCCACGCCCGCCGAGTACGTCCCCGGCGGTAAGGTGAGCTCCACGGTCCCTTGGGGACCGAAGCTCCACGGGAGCGAGCCGTTCGAGCCCCCGCCGGTCCGGTTGGTCAGGGTGAAGGGCAGGGAGAGGTCCACCGGGGTCGAGCCGTTACCGGTGGTGAGCCGCAGGGCCACGGTCCCCGCCTTGCGGAGGACGAGCTTCGAGGGGGTGAGCGTCCCGTTGGTGGGGCTCACGCCGGCGAGGTTCACCGGTCCGAAGTACGCGTAGTCCTGGGAGACGGTCCGGACGATCGCCCAGAGGGTGTAGTTCCCGCTCGGCGCCTTGAAGGGGGCCCGGAACGAGACGCCATTGAGGGAGAGGTTCCCGCTCACCGAGCTGTTGAAGAGACGGACCACCCCCGAGTTCAGGGTCGCGTTGTTGAGCGCCGCGGTGAGGTTTCCCTGGAAGGAGAGCTGCTCGTAGAAGTACGCATTGACCGAGATGGGGCCGGAGCCCAGCGGCACGCTCACCGGGATGGGAGCGAGGGGACGGTAGAGCGTCCGGTTCGGCGCCGGACCCAGGGCGTACCCGTCGACCGCCCAGAGGCCGGGGGAAACCGCGAAGGTGACCGAGGTCCCGCCCTTCGAGGAGGCCCCCGACGTGGAGGTCATGTTGACCACCGGGGTGCCGGAGCCCGACGGGAGCCCCAGCACGTTCACCGTCACGTTCACCGGCGCCGGGGTGAGGGGGATCTGGAGGAGCGCCCCGAGCGCCGTGCTCGAGAGGCCGGTGCGGACGTACGGCAGATAGCCCGCCCGCTGCACCGTAAGGCTGTACGAGACCCCGCTCCCCACCGGCAGGCGCGCGCTCACGTTGCCGGCGCGGCCGGTGATGAGCTGGAGGGGGACCGAGCCCGGGGAGAGCGTCACGTTGACGCGCGCGCCGGGGAGGGGAGAGAGCTTCCCCGTGCCGTTGGCATACCCCACCTGCGGGGAGAAGGAGAAGGCGCTCCCCAGATTGAGGTTCACCGTGGTGGGCGAGCTCCCGACGATGACCGAGGTCAGGGCGACCTTCGCCACGGCGCTCGTCGGCGGATAGGTCGCCAGGAAGGAGTAGCTGCCCTGCGGCAGGAAGAGCTGGAAGAGCCCGGTGGCGTTGGCCGAGGCCGGCATCACCGCTCCTGCGGAGCTCTGGACGACGATGCCCACCCCGCCCTGCGGGGCGGGATTCCCGGTGATGTAAGTGGCGCCCCGCACGACGGTCGCCGGCGCGAGGACGAGCGTTCCGGCGTCGATGGTCCCCTGACCGGCGGGGAGGGAGAGGTCCCCGAGACCGGCCACGTAGGTGCCGTTCACGGCGGCCAGCGCGTAGACCGACCAGTTCCCTTCGGGTACCTCGGCGCTGATCGTGCCGGCGCTGTTGCTATAGAAGACAAAGGACTGGTTCGCCGCGCTGGTGGCGTTGGTGATCCCCCCGAGGGGGCTGAACCGGACCGGGACGTTCGGCAGGGGGTGGCCCAGATAGCTCACGTTGAGGCCCACCGCGACGGGGAGCTCCAAGGTGAGGTTCGCGCTCACGTTGAGCCCCACGCCGGCGACGGCCACGTGGGCGGGGATGGAGGCGAGCCCCGCCGAGGTGTTGGCGCGCAAGGTGTAGTTGCCGGGATCGACGGGGGAGAAGGTGAAGTTCCCGGTGGTATTGGTGAGGAAGGTCCGCACCGAGCCCGTGGCCGGGAAGACGAGGGAGACCTCCGCCCCGCTCACCGGGGCCCCGGCGCTGTCGCGCACCGCGCCGAAGACCTTGCCCGGGTGGAGCGGGAGGTCCTTGGTCACGGCCCCGCCCCGGGTGATTTCGAGCGTACTGTAGTTCTCGAGCGCGTTGCCCACGCGGATCCGGACCTCATAGCTGCCGGGCACCACGTCGTTGATTTGGTAGTAGCCGCTCGCGTCCGTGCGCGTGGAGTAGTTCTTCCCCCCCTGGAGGCTCGTTAGCAGCACCGGCGCAGAGGCGACCACGGGGTCGGTGGGGGCGTAGGCGGGGATGCCCTCCACGTTGTAGTAGGCCTGGCCGCTCACCACCCCTTCCGGGACAGTGAAGCCCTGGAGGATGGGGGAGGGGTCGGTCTGGTAGGCCTGCGCCTCAGTGACGGTGAAGTTCCTCTCGGCGACGAGGTAGGCGCCGATCTGCGTGAGGGGGTTCAGCGCGCCGTAGGAGACCGCCACCGTGACCGGTCCCGGGGGGGCGATGAGGGAGTAGACCCCCTGAGCGTTCGTGGTGGTGGTCATGTGGGGGATCCCGTACTGGTCGAGGATGGTCACCTGGAGGCCCTGCACCGGCGTGCCATCCGGGAGGGTCACCGCGCCGGTGACCGTGGCCCCGGGGTAGTACTCCATGATGGTCTCCCCGGCGCTGTAGTACGAGGTGGGGGAGAGGTCCGCGGTCCCGTTGCCCGACGCCTGGGCGGCCGCGGCCTGCGCGTAGTTCACCGCCACGAAGCAGTTGGGGTGCGCCTGGTAGTCCTTGTACGGGCACCAGTACGCTGTCCGGTAGCCCTGCACGAAGTGCTGCATCATCCAGCCCGGCTCGGGCTGGTAGTTCGAGAGGCTTGAGGTGAGCCCTGGGATGCCGGCCCCCGCGCCCACATCGGTGCCGTTGTAGCCCGCGTAGAAGCGGTAGATCATGCTGTTGTAGAACGAGGGATAGTAGGTGATGTTGTACGAGACCACCCCGACGGACGACGGCTGCTGGCCCAGGATGTAGGTGTTCCCGTCGGTCCCGAGGACGGTGACCTGGAAGAACTGCGTCGGGATGCCTCCGGAGCTGATGACGCGGCCGGTGAGGTCCGCAGGCGCGTAGAAGATCCCCGTGCTGCTCCCCGAGGTGGGGAACATCAGGCTGTTGCTCATGGCATAGCGGATGGACCAGCCGGTGTACGACTGGACGTCCTGGTAGACCTTCACCACGGAGTTCTCGCTGAGCGTGGAGGCGAGGAAGTTCGAGACGACCGCGTACATGGCGCTCAGCGGGCTGATGGTGGCCGCGTCGAACTCTCCATAGACGGACGGGTGGTCGAGGACGATCGGGACGTCCCTCGACTGGTTCACCAGGTAGGTATGCAGGAGCGTGAGGTTGACCCCGTCCCGCGCCAGGATCGTGTTGAGGGCCGAAGGCAGGTAGGGGTGCCCGCTCGTCTGCGACTCGGCGCTGAGGAGGTCGGTGGCCATCACGGCGATGGCCTGCGACTCGTTCTGGGAGAGCAGGAAGGCCCCGGCGGGGGCGATGCCGTCCTGGAAGTTGTCGGCGACCGTGGGGTGCTGGCCCTGGTCGAGGGCCTGGAAGCCGTAGTCCCACCAACTGATGAACGCCGGTCGGGCGCTGATGGGTAGGATGTTCGTATCCTGCTGGGCGAGCCAATTGTAGCCGCTCTCGTCGTACTGCTGCGGCGTGTCGGTCTGGATCCCCGCCGCGCCGAAGTACGCCGAGGAGGCGTTCGCCGAGCTCGTCTGGAGGGGGCCCGGCAGGGAATTGTAGACCTGCTCGTTGTACTGGCTCTTGAGGTTGCTCGGGATCGCCGCGTCGGTGGCGTACCAGACGTTCGGCAAGAGGAGCGCCACGATGAGGAGCCCGAGGGCCACGTGCCGGAGCTTCACGCTCCGGCGCAGGGCGAGCAGGCGGTTCCCCCGCGCGCTCAAGGAGAAGAAGTTCCGCCGCATCTGCGGCAGCCCCAGCCGGTCGACCCCCACCAGGACCACCTCCGCCGGGAGGAGGGCGAAGACCGGCGAGCCCAGGAGGAAGAACTTGGCCGCCGAGATCGGCAGGTAGATCCCCAGGAGCCCGAAGATCACCATGAAGAGGTGCTCGCGCCGGAACCGGTGCGAGTAGAGGTAGAACAGGAAGATGGCGAGGCCCGCGAAGGCCAGGAAGAACGTCAGCACCCCGTAGCTCACGATGAGCGAGTCGAAGCTCGGAGCCTGCGCCTCGGCGACGGTGGAGTAGATCAGCGTCTTGACGAAGTAGCCCTGTCCGGTGAGGACCGCATCGAAGTAGGCGGGGTTGTAGAGGAAGAGCCCCCCCGCCGCGGCCAGCACGCTCAGGAAGAGGGTGGGGACCGAGATGACCCAGGGGGAGTTGCGCAGGAAGAGGAAGGGGAGCAGGACCAAGAGGCCCCCGAACCAGAGCAGGACGGGGACGGTGAACCAGTAGCCGAAGTCCCCCTGGACGTAGTAGTAGGGCATGGCCATGAGGAAGGCGACGGTGCCGACGATGAGCGTGACGATGTACGGCCCGAAGCTGTCCACGCCCCGGATGCGCTCGATGACCACCAGGAGCGCGAGGAAGATGACGACGACGGCCACCACATAGGTGTACCCCTGCCAGGCGAGCATGGTCGCCCCGAGGGTGACGCCCGTGAACACGGCCCAGCGGACCGACATCTCCTCGGTCCGGAGGAAGGATTTGAGCCCCACCCAAACGGAGCGCGGGGACCGGTAGCTCTCCACCCACCGCCGGCTGCCGGCGAGCTTGACGGTGTGGATGTAGAGCGCCAGGGAGAGGACGACGAAGAAGGCGTAGAAGGACAGGTAGTTGGCGTAGGTGGCGACGCTGCTCTCCATGTTCCCCACGATGAGGGGGAAGAGGATCGCGGCGAGCAGTCCCATCCTCCGCCCGGAGACCTCCTTCCCGAGAAGGTAGACGGGGAAGACGCCGAGCGCCGACCAGATCGGCGGCTGCATCTCGAGCCACCAGGAGCCCGCCTTGACGGCGTTCCCGCCGAAGAACGGCGCGCTGAGGATCCCGAGGATGGCGTTCATCCAGTCGAAGAGCGGCTCGCGCGGGTTCGTGTAGCCGAGCGG
>JAKATE010000057.1:6135-11100 GCA_021828085.1 Thermoplasmata archaeon
GATGAGGTTCGTATGGTAGGTGATGATATACTGCATCACCCGCGCGTGGTAGAACGAGTCCGACCCCCCGGCGAAGCAGTAGTAGACGTCGCAGGTGGGGATGAGCTGGTAGGAGTACAGGACGCGGAGGAGGAAGGCCAGCGAGGCCGCGACGGCCAGGATGAAGACCACCAGGCCATGGCGGCTCCACCACCCTCCGCCACCTTCAGTGCTTTCAACCATGGAGAGGAGGTCCTAAGTGGGGACGGGCCGCGCGAGACCCATCGAGCTATTAATACTTTGAAGAACGCTTTTCGAGAGGAAATCCCCGCGTCGTGCCCCGACGACCCACGGGGCCTGCCGGAGCGCGGAAGAAGGCTCCTGTACGGAAGGCGTTGGGAGAAGGAAGGGGAAGGGGTTCCCTGGAGGGTTTACCCTCCAGGGCCGTCGGACCGGAGCGCTCTCAGTTCGTGCGCGGGGGCTCCCCGGGCACGGAAGGGCCCGGCTGGTAGGGGGAGAGCGGGCGGACGGAGGAGCCGGTCGGGTTGCGCGGGCGCCGGGTCCCGGCGTAGAGGGCGACGAGACCCACCCCGGCGAGCGCGACGACTCCGACCAGGACCCAGGGGAACACGGTTCCCAGGCCCGTCAGAGCGCTGGGGGAGCCGCCCGAGGCTCCCTGGGCGCAGCCCGTCGTGCTGAGGCAGCTCGCCTGGGAGGTCGGCTCCGGGGTCGCCTGGACGGTCCAGACCGGCAGGGCGCTCGGGGCGACCGAGGCGAGCTCGCTCATCGGGCCCATGGAGCGGGAGTCCGTAAGCGGGGTGTTGAACGCCCCCTGGAAGTCGAGAAGGGCCCCGATCTGACCGAAGTGATGCGCGTCGTGGAAGTAGTCGATCTCCGCGGTGGAGGTGAACGCCTGGCTGAAACCGCCGGGCCCGAGGTTCGAGTCGTCCCACTCGCTGGTGGCGCTGGGCATGCAGAAGAACCCATCCTGGCAGTGCCAGCCCCGAAGGCCCTCGATCCCGAGCGCGATCGGCTGGGCACGCTGGTGGTCGAGCACGACCGTCCCGTTGCCCACGTCCGCGCCCTGAAGCTGGACGACCCCGGTGGAGTCGAGCGTGACGTTGGTCGAGCAGCTGCCCCCGCGGGAGCTGTTGGCCACGCTGAGCTCCCAGTGGCAGGCGGTGGCCCCGGTCCCCTGGGAGGTGTAACCGCTCGTCGAGCTCCAGCGCATCCCGGCGCTCACGTTGAGCGGCAGGACCCCGAGCGCCGGGGAGAAGGCGAGGCTCCCCGAGGCCTGCTCGGAGGAGCTCAGGTAGACCGATCCCGGCGCGGAGAGGTCCCCGTGCTCGACGTTCCAGGAGGCGTTCTCGGTGAAGTTCGAGGCGAGCGTCCCCGAGGCGTTCTCGAGGGCCCAGGCCGGGACGCTGGTCCCGTTCTCGAGGTCCACCGAGCCGTTCCCGGTGATGTTCGCCGCGAGGAAGGCCCGCTCGGTCCCCGTCATGCTGACGTTGACCTCGTTGGAGGCGCCTCCGCACGCGGGGGCGCACCCCTGGGCGAAGAGGGCCAGGTCGAGCGAACGCACCGCAGTGAGCGTGAAGTTGCTCGTGCTCGTGTTGGTCTGCGTGAAGACCACGCTCCAGGCGACGAAGGCGTGGACGTGGTAGGAGCTGTTGTGCTCCCCGGTCAGATTGAACTGCTCGTTGAAGGTCCCCTGCCCTCCGTACGCCCAGCTCTGGGGCGGGGCGGAAGGGTTCAGGACCGGGGCCGGCGTGGCGGAGACCGCAGGGACGGCCATCCCCAGGATCATCAGCCCGGCCAGCACCCAGAGGGCGGTCCGGTGTTTCTTCGGTCCGTTCATGTTCTCTCTCTTCCTCTGTGCTTTTCGGGCCTCACCGGCCCTTTCCAAGCAACGAGGACGCCCCCCGGCACTTAGGCGACGGTCCGGGAGGGGCGAAGGAACGTTGGACAGTATGTGAGGGTGTCTCAGGGGGTTGCCCGACGGTAACGGTAGAAGGTCCGGCCGTCCCCCACCGGGTAGGTCTCCCACCGGACCTCGTCCCCGATGTGGAGGGCGGCGAAGGGAGCCCCGACGATCCGGCTGAAGAGCCGGAAGTCCTCCCCGGGGAGCTCGACCATCCCGACGACGAAGGGCACCCCCTCCTCCATCCCCAGCGGCGCTCCCCCCCGCACCTCGCTGAAGGCATAGAGCGTCCCGCGCCTCGGAAGCTCGTGCCAGCGGAGCCCTTCCTGGTGGCAGACCGGGCAGGCCACGGCGGGGGGCCAGTGGACCCGGCCGTCGCGCGGACACTCGGTCGTCACGAAGCGACCCTCCTTGAGGGCGTCGAAGAAGGGGGCGATCCGCGTCTGGCGCGGGTCCTCCGGCGGGTAGAAGTCGAGCAGCGTCCACGGGGAGGGGCGCGGAGGGGGATCGCGCCGGGGAGGTTCGCCGGCGGCGAGGGCTTCCGGCCGCGCCGGGGCCTCCGGCGCCGGCTCGCGCTGCGCCGGGGAAGGGGAGCTCAATTCTCCCTCCGCCAGAGCAGGAGGGAGTGCACGTTGGCGCTCCCCGAGAGGTTGTGCTGGAGGGCGAGCGTCGCCCCCGGGACCTGTCGTCCCTCGGGGGCCTCCCCCTGGAGCTGGTGGAGGATCTCCACCGCCTGGGCGACCCCCGTGGCCCCCAGGGGGTGCCCGCACCCGAGCAGGCCGCCGCGGGGGTTCACTGTGACCGCCCCTCCCAGGTCGCTCTGCCCCTCCTCGACGAAGCGGCCGCCCTGCCCCTTGGCGCAGAACCCGAGCTCCTCGTACTCGATGATCTCGCTGATGGTGAAGCAGTCGTGGAGCTCGGCCAGGTCGATCTCCTCCGGGGAGACCCCGCTGGTCCGGTAGAGCTCCCGGCCCGCCCGGGCGAGCTCCTCCCACGAGGAGAGCGAGCCGGCGCGGGAGAGGTTGTGGAAACGGGAGCACTGCGAGGAGCCGGCCAGCCAGACCGGGGTGTCGGTGAGCGACCGGGCGCGCTCCTCGCTGGCGAGGACCGCCAGGGCGGCGCCGTCGGTCATGGAGGAGCAGTCCCCGAGCCGGAGCGGGGGGGAGACCACGGGAAGCCCCGCCAGCTTCTCCCGGGAGAAGGTCTTCGCGTAGAACTGCGCCGTGGGGTTCTTGTTGGCGAAGCGATGGTTCTTCTCCGAGACCGCGCTGAGCTGCTCGAGGGTGGTCGAGTACTCCCGCATGTGCCGCTGCGCGGCCATGGCGAAGAACGGGGGGGCGGTGGCGCCGTGCACCCCGTCCCAGGCGCGGTCGAGCACGTCGGCCATGCCCGTGTTCGCCTCGGCCATGTTGGGGAGGTTCATCTTCTCCACCCCGAGGACCACGGCCACGTCGGAGAGCCCGCAGGCGATGGAGGCGTACGCGCTCCGGAGCGCGGACTGTCCCGACGCGCAGGCGAGCTCGGTGCGCTGGAGGACCTTGAACGGGGAGAGCCCGAGCAGCTCGGCCGCGAGGGGGGCCACGTGGGACTGGAAGGCCCAGCGCTCCGGCTGGGCGGCGCCGACGAAGAGGCTGTCGACCTCGCTGGGAGCGAGGTTCCTCACCCCGGGCAGCCCGCGCGCCCCGGCCTCCTGGACGAGCTCGCTCCAGGTGGCCGCGCGGACGCCGAACGGGGTGATCCCCCCGCCGACGAGCGCGACCCGACGGCCGGGCATCACGCCTCCTCCTCGAGGGCGCGGACGACCGCCTCCCCCACCTCGGAGGTGGAGGCGTGCCCGCCCTGGTCGTACGTGCGCGCCTTCCCCGAGGCGAGCACCCGGGCGAGCGCCCGCTCGAGCCGGTCCGCCTCCTCGAGGGGGCGGACGTCGTGGTGCTGCCCCCCGAGCCAGCGGAGCAGGAGCACGATGGCCTCGAAGGTGGCGAAGGGGTTGGTCTGGTTCTTCCCCGCGTACTTGGGCGCCGAGCCGTGGACCGGCTCGAACATGCCGTGGTGCTCCCCCACGTTCCCCCCGGCGGCGAAGCCGAGCCCCCCCTGCAGGGTGGCCGCGAGGTCGGTGACGATGTCCCCGAAGAGGTTGGTGGTGACCACCACCTGGTAGTGCTCCGGCGAGCGGACGAGCCACTGGGTGAAGGCATCGACGTAGGCGTAGTCGCGCTCGATGTCCGGATAGTCCTGGGCCACCTCGTCGTAGATCTGCCGGAAGAGCTGGCAGCCCCGGAGGACGTTCGACTTGTCCACGCAGGTGACGCGCCGCCGACCGTCCTCGGGGGCGCCGCGGGGGAGGTGCCGGGCCGCCTCGAAGGCCCTCCGGATGATCCGCTCGCTCCCCTTCCGGGTGATGACGCGCGTGTCGAGGGCGAGCTCCCGCGTCCCGCCGCGGGTGAGCTCCCCGTGGGCGGGGGTGTAGAGGCCCTCGGTGTTCTCCCGGAAGAACATCATGTCCACGCGCGAGGGCTCCCAGACCTGGCGGAACTCCCGGCCCATCCGGTGGAGGACGCCGGGATAGAGGCGGCATGGGCGCTCGTTGGCGTAGAGGTCGAGGCCGAGCCTCAGGCCGAAGACGACACCGAAGCCGGCGATGTTGCCGTCGGGAAGGCTCACCCCGGGCCAGCCCACGGCCCCGAGCAGCAGGGCGTCGGCCGAGCGCGCCCTTTCGAGCCCGCCGGGCTCCCACTCCTCGCCGGTGCGCTGGTAGAGCTGCGCCCCGCAGGCGATCTCCTCCAGGGTGAGCCCGAGACCGTGGCGGACCATCGCCTCGAGGACCTTGCGTCCCTCGCGGACGACCTCCGGGCCGGTCCCGTCGCCCGGGAGGAGGGCGACGCGGTAGTGCGCGGAGCTCACGGCGAGGCTCCCGAGGGACCCGCCGAGAGCTCCCGGCGCACCTTCTCCACGAGCCCCCCCGCATCGAGGATCTCCTGGAGGTGCCGGGGGAAGGGATGGAAGCGGAGCTCCCTTCCCCGGGTGACGTTGGTGATCCGGCCGCGGTCGAGCTCGACCTCGGCCAC
>JAKATE010000058.1 GCA_021828085.1 Thermoplasmata archaeon
TCGGTGAATCCGTTCGAGACCGCCCAGCGACAAGTGGACATCGTGGCGCAGCAGCTCAAGCTCGAGCCTGGGATCACCGAGATCCTCAAGCACCCGAAGCGCGAGCTCACAGTGAACTTCCCGGTCCGCATGGACAACGGCAGCTACCGCGTCTTCACGGGCTACCGCGTCCAGTACAGCATGGCCCGGGGCCCCTGCAAGGGAGGGATCCGCTATCACCCCCAGGTGAGCCTGGACGAGGTCCGGGCGCTCGCTGCGTGGATGACGTGGAAGTGCGCGGTGGTGAACCTGCCCTACGGCGGGGCCAAGGGGGGTGTCATCTGCGACCCCAAGCACATGTCCAAGGGCGAGCTCGAGCGGCTCACCCGCCGCTTCGCCAGCGAGATCTCCCCCATCATCGGACCGGAGAAGGATGTCCCGGCCCCGGACGTGTACACCGACAGCCAGACCATGGCCTGGATCATGGACACCTTCTCCATGCAGCACGGCTACAGCGTCCCCGGCGTCGTGACGGGAAAGCCGCTGTCCATCGGCGGCTCCGAGGGACGCGGGGAGGCCACGGGGCGCGGTGTGATGTACACCGTGCGCGAGGCCGCCAAGGATCTCAAGATCGACCTCAAGAAGGCCACCGTGGCCGTCCAGGGGTTCGGCAACGCGGGGAGCGTCACCGCCCGGCTCATCCAGAAGGAGCTCGGGAGCAAGATCGTCGCGGTCTCCGACTCCCAGGGGGCCATCCACAATCCTGCGGGGCTCGACCTCAACGCCTTGGAGGCCCACAAGCAGAAGACCGGGAAGGTCGCGGGCTTCCCGGGCAGCCGGAGCCTCTCCAACGCCGAGCTCCTCGGACTGGAGTGTGACGTCCTGGTCCCGGCGGCGCTGGAGAACCAGATCACCAAGGAGAACGCGAAGTCGATCCGCGCGAAGATCGTCGCCGAGGCGGCCAACGGCCCCACCACCACCGAGGCCGACGAGATCCTCTTCAAGAACAAGGTCACCGTGCTGCCGGACATCCTCGCCAACGCCGGCGGCGTGACGGTGAGCTACTTCGAGTGGGTCCAGGACCTGCAGGGCTACTTCTGGGAGGCCCCCGACGTGAACCAGCGGCTCGAGCGCGTCATGTCGACCTCTTACCGCGCGGTGGCCGACATCGCGAAGCAGCACGAGGTCAACAACCGGACCGCCGCCTACATCCTCGCCATCGGCCGGGTCACCGAGGCGATGAAGGTCCGGGGGATCTACCCGTAAGGGTCCCTCCGGAACGGGGGCCCGGGAAGGGCCCCCGTGGGCAACCTTGAAGCCCGGGGGCCCCCCCCGTTCCCCTGATGGAGCTTCCCCGCTGTGAGCTCGTCTCCTGGGAGATGGTGGAGCGCTGGTCCGACCGGCTCGAGGAGCTCATCCGCGGCGCGGACCGGATCCCGGGGGTCCTGGTCGGCCTCACCCGCGGAGGATGGGTCCCCAGCCGGATGCTCGCCGACCGTCTCGGGGTGAAGAAGCTCTACGCGCTGCGCGCGCAGCACTGGGGGATCACCGCCACCCCCGACGGGAAGGCCGAGCTTACCGAGAGCCTCCACGCCCCGCTCCAAGGAGAGAAGGTCCTCGTCGTGGACGACATCACCGACACCGGGGAGAGCCTCGCCCTGGCCGAGGAGCACGTCTCCTCGCTCCGTCCCGGCCGTCTGGAGAGCGCCACCTTCCTCCACCTGACCCACTCGAAGTTCCGGCCCACCTATGTGGGAGAGGAGGTGCCGCGCGAGCGCTGGGCCTGGTTCGTCTTTCCCTGGAACTACTGGGAGGATCTCCGCGTCCTCTCCCGGCAGGCCGCGGGTAGCCCGGCCGATGTGTCGGCCGTGCGCGAGACGCTCCGGGAGCGTTGTCACCTCGATGTTCCGCTCGAGGACGTGCGCCGCGCGCTCCAAGGGGCCTGAGGCCCGGGATCAGGGCCCCACGGGCGACGGGCTCGTCGAGGCCTCGGCCGGGGCCGGCGGGACGGCGTGGGCGCGGAAGTACTGCCGGAGCGTCCCGGCGAGCCCTCCCGTGGCGATTCCGAGCCCGACACCGATGAGCGCGATGACGAGGTAGCTCGGGTCCACCCAGCCGAGCAGGGCGCCCGCGAGGTAGGTCAGCGAGTAGGACTCGATCCCGAAGGCGGTGAAGGAGACCAGCGCGACCCAGACGCTCTTCGGGATGCGCCCGCGGAAGAGCGCGTAACGGAGCGCCCAGCCCGTCTCCCAGACCACGGCGGCGGCCACCCACCAGATGAGCGCCACCGAGAGGAGCGCCACCATGTGGCTCCCGAAGGGGCGGGTCGGATTGTCGGCCTGGAAGGCGAGGCTCCCCAGGAGGACCCCGAAGATGACCAGGGCCAGGGTGAGGACCCCGAAGAAGACGGTGATGGAACCCTGCCGCAGGTCCTTGCCGAACCCCTCGGCCTGGCTGAGCAGCCAGTCGTCCACGCCGAAGGTCCAGACGAGGAGGTAGACCCCGACGAGGAAGCTCAGCGCGACGAGCCCGTAGCTCCAGACCTGGAAGTACCAGATGAGCGACAGGAAGATGAAGAGTCCCGCGAGGGGGAGCAGGGTCTTCGTCCGGAGCTTCTGGTCCTTGAGGGCGCGGACGATGGTGTAGTAGGTCCCCTGCAGGCTCGCGCTCTGGCGGACGTAGACCTTGCGGATGGAGTCGACGCGCCGCCGGGAGGCGAGGAGGGGGAAGAGGTACTCGTCCTCCTGGCCGTCGGAGACGAGATGGAAGGCCTCCACGGTCAGGCGCGAGAGCACCTGGTCGAGCTGGGAGGCCACGCGCCGGTCGGAGATCGTCCCGACGCGTCCATCGCCGGTGAGGATGACCACCTCGACGTCCTCCCCGTTCTGCTTGAGCTCGTCGGCGAGGTTCACCGCCGCGAACATGGCGTTCGTATCGGAGTCCTCGGGGTCCGCGGTCCCCAGCTTCACCGCGGCGTCGAGGACGGCCTGCCGGCCGAGCACGGGGCCCGGGATGCCGGCCTTGCGACCGAGATCGTCATCCCGGTCGACTCCGACGACGAGACGCATGGGCAAACCCCGTACAGGGAAGGACGAGGGTAAAAACCATTGTTCTTGGTGCTCGCGACAAACGGGCGGACCCAGCCTTTTGGGCACACTTCGGCTGCGAAACCCCCCAAACCCCTAGCACGGGAAGGCGTGCCAACAGGGCGACCGGGTCAGGGATGGGTCTGGGCAGTATGCGTGCGCGGGGGGAGGGTGAGCCACATCCCGGCGAGGCCGAAGCCGGCGAGCGTGGCGACCACGGCGTAGACGCCGTTGTCGACGCAGACGTGGAAGGAGATGCACCACCAGGCGTAGAAGACCCCGGCGAGGGCGAGGAGGAGCGCGAAGAGGGCGAAGGCGACCCCTCGCGCGGTCCAGGCGTGCCGGGGAGTGGGGCGCTCGGAGCCCGGGGAACTGCTCATGCGGGGCGCGCCACCCCGGTCCCCCTCTTAATCCTTGTTCTCCCAGCGGGAAGGGGCCGGTTCTCCCTCCCGGCCCCGGGGACCCGTTCCTTCCCCCTCGCGGGGGCCACCGGGGGGCCCCCGTGAGCTTCAAACTCCGCTGGGGTCCCCCTGGTCGTGCCGAACGACGCGGCGTACCCCATTCCCCGCCACGGGGAGCCCGAGTTCCCCCGGGAGCTCCGGCGGATGTTCACCCGCATCGCCTCCCAGTACAGCCTCGTGGACCACCTGACCACCTTCGGGATGGACCTGCTCTGGAGGCCCCAGGCGCTCTGGCTCCTCCAGCGTCGTCGGCGCACTCCTCCCCGGCGGGTCCTGGACCTCGGCTGCGGCCCCGGGGACCTCACCTTCGAGCTCGCCCACCGCTTTCCCCAGGCACGGATCGTCGCGGCGGACTTCACCCCCGCCATGGTACGACGGGCGTCCGACCGGGTCCGGGAGGAGGACCCCTACCGGGTCCGGCGCCGTCTCGATCTCGTTCTCTCCGACGCCCAGAGGCTCCCGTACCGGGAGGGCTCGTTCGATCTCGTCACGAGCGCTTTCCTGATCCGGAACCTCTCCGACATCGGCCAGGGTTTCCGGGAGATGCGTCGGGTCCTCGCTCCCGGGGGGAATCTCCTCGCGCTGGAGGTCGGCGAGCCGCCGGGGGCCCTCCTCGCCCCGCTCTTCCACTCCTATTTCGACCGGGTCGTGCCCAAGGTCGGCCGCCTCTTCGGGACGGAGGAGCCCTACCGCTACCTGTCCCGCTCGCTGCGCAACCTTCCCTCGCGGGCCTCCCTCGTGGCGGGCCTCAAGGCGGAGGGTTTCACCGACGTCGTGGCCCACCCCCTCACCGGGGGGATCGTGACGACCTTCCTGGGGACCGTCCCGCGAGCGGTCCTTGACCGTTGAGGCTCACCCTTAATCCGTCCGCGCCCCTGGGCAGCGCCATGCCCGAAGCCTCGGCCGCCCCCTTCGATGCGTTCCGCTACGCGCACGACCGCTTCCACCAGATCGTCTGGATGAGCCAGAACACCAACCATCTCTTCCCCTCCGGGCCGATCGAGGAGGCGCTCGTCCAGGCGATCAAGGACCGTCGCTACCCGGACTACCCGCTGGGCTCGGGGGACCCGGAGCTCAAGGAGCTCGTGCGGAAGGACTTCCCCATTCCCGGGGCCGAGGTGGGGATCACCAGCGGCGGGACCGAGGCGCTCTACATGCTCACCCGGGCGCTGCTCGAGCCCGGCGACGAAGTGCTCGCGAGCGATCCGAGCTATCTGATCATCCACCGGTTCATCGAGCTCGCCGGGGCCCGGGCGATCGCCCAGGGCATCTACCGGCCGCCCTACCGCCTCGACCTCGAGGAGGTGAAGGAGGCCATCGGGCCGAAGACCCGGATGATCCTGCTCATCGACCCGCTGAACCCGCTGGGAAGCGGCTATCCCCCGGAGGAGGTGCGCGCCTTCGCCGAGGTGGCCCACGACCACAAGCTCCTGCTCCTGCACGACACCACCTACCGGGACTTCGCCGACCGCCATACGCTCGCCGCGCCTTTCTATCCGGAGGGAACGATCACCATCTGGTCGGTCTCCAAGAACTGCGGCCTCGCGGGGCTCCGGGTGGGCGGGCTCCTCGCCTCCCCCGCGCTCTTCTCGAGGATCTGGAAGTACAACACCAACGACCTGGGGGTCAACGTGCTCGCGCAGGTGGCGGCCAAGGCCGCGCTCCGGGCCAAGCCCCAGGTGATCGAGGCCATCCGGCGCCAGACGCGGGAGAACCAGCGAATGATCCGCGAGGTCGTCGAGCAGGTCCCGGGGGTCTCGCTGCCGGTCTACCCCTCGCAGGCGAACATGTTCGCCCTCGACATCTCCCAGACGGGGGTGGACCCGGAGGCACTGCAGAAGGAGCTCCTGGTCCACCACGGGGTCTTCCTGCGGGCGGGCAACTATCTGTCGCTGCAGTACGGGAAGCGGTTCATCCGGGCCTCCTTCTCGAACCTCCCGTCGGACATCGAGGCGTTCGGGAAGGCCTTCGCCCCCGCTCTGGCTGCCTGCCGGCCGGTGGCGGCGGCGAGCCCGGCGTAGGCGCGGCTCCGCTCCGCGCCTCAGCGCCTCAGCGCCGCGCGACGCGCGCGTCGGCGACGACGTGCCGGCGCCCGGGGCCGTAGCTCTTCACCGTGCGCAGGCGGGCCTCGAGGAGGCGGCCCTCCGCGAGCTCCACCCGCTCGGCAAAGCGCTCGAGGGTCCGGGCCTCCGGTTCCTCCGCCCCGGCGAGGAAGTGCGCATGGACATACCCGCCTGCCGGCTGGAGCAGCTCCAGGGCGCGCGGGAGGTAGGGGAGGGAGCTCGGTAGGTACCCCAGGAGAAGCCGGTCGAAGTGGCCCCGGGGGAGCTCGGCGGTCCGGTTGTCCCCCAGGACGGTCCGGACCCGGTGCGCGAGGCCGTTGAGCTCGAGGTTCTCCTCGAGGAAGCGGAAGGACTCCGGGTTCTTCTCCACCGCCCAGAGCTCCTCAGTGCGGCCGCTCCGGGCGAGCGGAAGGGTGAAGTAACCGATCCCCGCGAAGAGGTCCCCCACCCTCTCGCCGGGGCGGACCCATTCTGCGACCCGTTCGCGCTCCCGCCGGTTCCCGGGGGAGAACATCACGCGGGAGGCGTCGAGCCTCCAGCGGAGCCCCCCTTCCTGGTGGAGGGTGCGGGGGTCTCCGGCGGGGCCGAGCCAGCGGGCGCGCGGGGACCGGTACTCGCCCCGGATGTCCTCCCGGACGAGGACGCCGCGGACCTTGAGCTCCTCCCGGTAGGCCCGAGCGATCTCCTCCTCGCGCAGGCGGAGTTCGGGGGGAAGCCGGACGAGCAGGAGGTCCCCGAGCCTCTGGTACCCGTGGGGGAGGAGCTCCGCTACGGCGGGACCGGCGCTCGCGGCGAGGCGGGCGCGGACCCGCTCAACCGGGGGGACGGACACCGTCGTTGGCGCGCTCGGCGAGGATCTCGAGGAACTGCCGGAGATGCTCGGCCAGGATCGGGTTGTCGGTGTACCCGCACGCGTCGAGCCCCGGGGAGGCGAGGAGTGCGTGGGCCCCGTCGGCCAGGAGGTCCGTCGCGAGGAGGTTCGACCGGGCCACGTGCCGGACCCCCTCCGGGATCTTCTGGGCGGGGCTGGTGATGAACGTGACCTCGACCCCGCGCTTCACCGCGTTGGCGACCTTCTTGCCAAGACCCTCGCGCACCTCGGAGGCCTGGGGGGTGGTCACCACCAGGGTCCGGCTGGCGCGGTCGATGAGCTCGCCCATCTTGGAGAGGACCTTGTCCTTCCCGTAGAGCAGGTAGACCAGCTGCGGCTCCCCTTGGTGGCCGACCAGCTGGTTGAGCGCGTCGAGCTTCTCGAAGACCTCCTGGACGTCGGCCTGGAGCTTCCGGGCCACCTCGAGCGGGGGATGGGGCTTGAAGAGGGTGGGCTTGCCACCGGAGGCGTACGCGTAGCCCTTCCGGCAGAGCGACTCGAGCACCTTGTAGGCGCTCGTGCGGGGGATGCCCGCCACGCTCGCCAGCGTGGCAGCGTCCCCGTAGCCCCTCGAGACCACTGCGATGTAGGCTTTGGCCTCGTAGCTGGTGAGCCCGACCCGCTCGAGCACCTCCACCGCCCGCCGGTACTCGGGGGTGAGCTCATTCCCCAGCGAGATGACGCCGAGCTCGGGGGTGGACATCCCCGTTAACACACCCGAATCCCGTATAATCCTGTGGGTGGCCGGCGCGGCCGTCAGGGGACCGGGCGGGCCAGGCGCACGAGCGCCTCCTTACCGAGGAGTTGCTCGGCCTCCTCCCGGGTGAGGAGCCCGGCCTCCACCGCGTACTCGCGCGGGTCCTTCCCGCGCGCCTCCGCCTGGTGGATGAGCTCGGCGACCTTGAGATAGCCGAGCTTCGGCGTCAGCACCGTCGCGGTGGCCTGCGAGGCGACCAGCAGCCTCTCGCAGCGCTCTTCGTTGGCCTCGATGCCGCGGAGGCCCTTCTCCGCGAAGACGGGGAGGAAGTTCGAGAGGATCCCCGCGGAGAAGAGGACCTCGAAGGAGATGAGCGGCATCATCACGTTGATCTCGAGCTGCCCGGCCTGCACGGCGAGGGCCACCGCGGCATCGCTCCCGACGACGTGGAAGGCGATCTGGTCGAGGCACTCCGCCAGGGAGGGGTTCACCTTGGCCGGCATGATCGACGAGCCCGGCTGGACCTCGGGGAGCCGGATCTCGTCGAAGCCCGTTCCCGGTCCGCTGGAGAGCAGGCGGAGGTCGTTGGCGATCCGGATGAGCTCCAGGGAGAGGTTCCGCAGGAAGGAGGAAGCGAGGGCCCCCGCCTGGCGGCTCTGCATCCCCTCGAAGGGGTCGACGGAGGCGCGGAGCGGCTCGCCGCTCAGACGGGCCAGGTGGGAGACGGCCCGTCCGCGGAACCCGGGGGGCGTATTGATCCCGGAGCCCACGGCCGAGCCGCCGAGGGGGACCTCGGCCAGGGCGTCGCGGACCGGGCCGAGGGCTCCCAGGGAGCGCTCCAGGGCGCGGGCGTAGGCGGAGAACTCCTCTCCCAGGGTCACGGGCATGGCGTCCCGAAGATGGGTGCGGCCCGCCTTGGGGATGGAGGCGAAGGCCCGGGCGCGCTCCTCGAGGGCGGAGATGACGACCCGGACAGAGCGCTCGACGTCGCGGAGCGCGAAGAGGACGGCGAGCTGGAGGGCGGTGGGGTAGGTGTCGTTGGTGGACTGCCCCCGGTTCACGTGGTCATTGGGGGAGAGCTCCTCGTAGCTCCCGCGGGGCTTCCCCAGGATCTCCAGGGCCCGGTTGGCGATGACCTCGTTGACGTTCATGTTCGTGGAGGTCCCGGCTCCCGCCTGGAAGACATCCACGAGGATCTCGGCGTCGAACTTCCCTTCCGCGAGCTCGTCGGCGGCGCGTCGGATGGCCTGGGCACGCTCCCCGTCGAGCGTCCCGAGCTCCCGGTGGGCCTCGGCGCAGGCGGCCTTCACCAGCGCGTAGGCCCGGATGAGCGGGCGCGCCGGTCTCAGCCCGCTCACCGGAAAGTTCTCCCGGGCGCGCGCGGTCTGCACGCCCCAGTAAGCCTCGGCCGGTATCTCCCGGGGTCCCAGGGAGTCCTTCTCGATCCTCCCGCGGGTCGGTCCGCTCATGGGGGCGGGGAGGGGGGGGGAGTATAAACCCGGTCGGGGGGGCGGACCCTCTCCCAAGCCGCATAAGGTCCGGGGGAGTCACCCTCCCGGAAGGGCCGAGCCCTTTCGGGGATACCGTGGACCTCACGCTGGTGCTGGACGTCTCGGGGGAGGTCACCGGCCTTGCGCTACCCGCGGTTCTGGTCGCGGGCCTCTTCCTCTTCGGCTGGGATCCCGAGTGGTCAGGAGAGGCCTTCGGCTTCGATCGCAGGACCTTCTGGCTCGTGGTGGGCGGCGGCCTCCTGGGCTGGGTCGCCAACATCCCGATCTTCGCCTACCGGGGCTCGGTGATGGCCCTGAACATCGGCGGGGGGCTCATCCCGCTGGCGGTGGCCCTGGTCCTCCTCGGAAGGCGGATCCTTCCCGGGGGTGGGCGGGGGCTCGCCTCGCTGCTGCTCTCGCTGGGAGCGGCCACGGCCGGCGCCTTCGCCCTCGTCGCCTACCTGCCCGCGGGGGAGGTCGTCCCCGCCCTGCTCGCCCTCTACCTCGCCGTCGGCTGCGCCCTCGCCGTGCTCCCGGCCCCCGGCCCCCACGGCAAGGGGCCGCTCCTCTCCGCCTACGCCCTGAGCGCCCTCGGGATCGTCGGCACCTTCACCATCACCCAGCCCGTCGTCAACCTGGGCATCGTCGCCTCCTTCCCGGCCTACCTGCTCTGGCCGGTCGTCCTGGGCCTGCTCTCCGTCCCTCTCAGCCGCTTCGACGCGAGCGCCCCGGCGCTCGCGTACGCCACCGCCACCCTCGGGGTCCTCACCGGAGCGGACATCCTCCATCAGGCCCCGCTCTACTCCTCTCTCCCCTTCCTCGGCGCCATCGGCGGGGCCGGCCCTCTCGACCTCGTCTACCTCTCCGGCCCCATCGCCCTCCTGGTCTCCTACGCGGCGCTGAGGGCGTCCCGGGGGGCTCCGGGACCGGTTCCGATACCGTCCCCCGCTCCCCCTCCCAGCGGGATGGACGCGGCCCTGGTGGCGTACCGGCAGGGGGACTACACGGAGGTCCCCCATCGGGTCCTCCTGGCCCTTCGCGGCGACGCCGAACGGATCTGGCGCGCTCTGCACGGGAACGCCGAAGGAGGAGGAGCGCAGGCCCTCGAGAGCCTGCCCGCGCACCCGCTCGTCCGGGCGGACGTGGCCAACCTCGTGGCCCTGGAGCGTTCCCCCCCCCGGGACGCCACGCGGGCCCGCGATGCGCTCTGGACCGGCTACCTGCTCCGGCGCAGCCTCGAGGAGCATCTCACCCGCCGGGTCGCCAGCACCCGGGCGCGCATCCTCGCCTTCCTCGTGGACACCGGCATCTTCCTCCTGGTGGCGGTCCCGCTCCTTTGGGGGGTCTTCCGAACCCTCTCCCTGGGGTCGTTCAGCGCGGCGGTCGATTCCATCCCCTACGAGGGGGCGCTCGCGGCCCTCGGCTCATGGCCGTTCGTCTACTTCGTGGCCTTCGAGGCCTGGAAGGGGGCAACCCCGGGCAAGCTCCTCCTCCGCCTTACCGTGGTCGACGCCTCCGGTCGGACCCCCGGGATCCTCCCGGTGATCAGTCGGAACGTCCCGAAGCTCATCCCGCTCGCGGGGCTCGAGGTCGCCCTCGGCCTGGGGCTTCCGGCCGGCTACTACGCGGCCGGGGCGGGCGTCCTGCTCGCCATCGTTCTCGGGGGTCTCGCGCTCATCGGGTTGAGCGCGCTCATCGGCCTGGGCGTCCTCGTCGGCAACCCGCGGCGGCAGCGGCTCGGCGACCAGATGGCCGGCACCATGGTCTGGTGGAAGGCCCCCCCGTTCAGCCCGGGGGGGGCGGGCCTGCGTTCCGGGCCACCCGGTTCAGCGTGATCTGGATGAAGGAGACGTTGAGGTCCTTCCCCTCCCGGTTGGTGAGCCGCTCGGTGCCGATGCCCACCTTCCCGACTTCCACGGTGCCCTCGAGCAGGCGGTGACGCCGGACCACCTCGGCCACGTCCACGGCCCGGGAGATCGCCCTTCCTCGCGCCTTGACCAGCACCTCGCTCACGCCGCTGTTGAGTTGACCGACGACCTCGAAGGCGTAGGACATGGTCGGCTTGTCCCCCACGTAGACGATCGGCTCCCCGCTCCGGGGCGGGCGCGGGTCACGACGGAACCGGGGAGGGCCCCGGGGTTGTGGGTAGGGGGCGCTCCCCGGGGGTCGTTGGGCGGCGGGGCGGCCGGGGGGACTCATCTCCTCGTTCATGGGAGAGAGCGTAGCCCCCGGGGGGTTAATGGCCCTAGCGGCCTCCCCTCGCGGGGCCCCGGCGGCACAACCGAGATCGG
>JAKATE010000059.1 GCA_021828085.1 Thermoplasmata archaeon
CCGATCAGGCGCTTGTCCATCGGCAAGGGCTCCTATGCCGGTAGCCCCTACCTGGGGGTCTTCGGGAGGGCCGACGAGCGCTTCGCGCTCCTTCCCCCCTCCACCCCGGGCGAGTTCCGCCGGCTCGTGGAGCGCTGCCTCGGGGTCGAGGTCGTCACCGCCACGGTCGGATCCACCGAGGTCGTGGGCTCGCTCCTCGCGTTCAACTCCCACGGTCTCATCGTCCCCGAGACGGCCACCGATGCCGAGCGGGAGCGGCTCGGGCGCCTCCGGCCCGTCCACACGGTCCCCGGGCGGATCAACGCCCACGGCAACGCCATCCTCGCCAACGACCACGGGGCCGTGGTCCATCCGGACTACTCCGCGGAGCAGCGCCAGGAGATTTCCCGCGCCCTGAAGGTGCCGGTGGCCCCCGCGACCGTCGCGGGCCTCGGGACCGTGGCGATGGCGGCGGTGGCCACGAACCGGGGGGTGGTCGTGCATCCCCGGGCCACCGAGCCGGAGCAGCGCCTCCTGGAGAAGGTCCTGGGGGTCCCCTGCCACCGTTCCACGGCCAACTTCGGCATCCCGCTGGTCGGCGCCTGCCTCATCGCCAACAGCCGGGGGATGATCGTGGGGGACCTCACGACCCCCGTGGAGCTCATCCACCTGCAGGATGGGCTCAAGCTGTACGATTGAGCGAAGGAAGGGCCTAACCGCCCAACCGGGCCTGGCGCCGGTGGTACCGGGTGACGTACCCGGCGATGCGGTTGGTGAGCTTCTTGTAGCGCACCCCGGACGCGTCGGGCTTCCCCGACGAGAGGTCGGTCAGCTCGAGGACCTTCTCCCGGTTATGCCGGTAATCATCCGTGAAGGCCTGGGGATGCAAGCGCACCAGCTCGATGGCCACGCGCTTGATGTACGTCTGGCGGATATTGCCCATCGGCCGTCGCGACCTCGCCCGGCTTATAATCCCTCCCTGTGCTCCGCGGGTCCGCGGACACGTGCGCCTCGGGCCGAAGAAGCAATAAGCCGGCAGCATCACTTCCTATCCTTCGTGAAGCACCTTCGGCCCCGGCCCGCCTCCCGCGGCAGCCCCGCGGACGGAGCGCCCCGGTGACCGCCTCCCGCCCCGACCCCCGCGACGGAGCCCTCTCCGGGCCGGCCCCGCTCTCCCCGCCTCCGCCCCGGCCCCGGCACGTGCTCGTCCTGGACATCTCGAAGAGCATGCTGGCCCCCCTCCCGGACCCCGTCGACGAGTCGAAGGTCCGCCGGAAGATCGAGGTCGCCCGGGCGGCGACCTACCGGATCTTCGAGGCGGTGCAGACGCAGGGCTCGTACTTCGGGCTCGTCATCTTCAGCAACACCGCCAAGGTGGCCATCCCCTTGACCGAGATCCGGCCCGAGATCCGCCCCGCCCTCGACAACATGGTGGCGCTCCTCCAGCCCTCCGGCCGGAGCGCGATCTGGGACGCCCTCGCCCTGGGAGCGGACCTCCTCCGCGCCCCCGGCGGAGGGGTGGTGGGGAACCTGGTCCTGGTCACCGACGGCTGGGACAACATGAGCCAGCGCTTCCGTACCGACGGGGAGGAGGAGGTCCCAGGGGCCTCCAGCCCGCTCCCCGGTCGGCAGAGCGTTCTGAGCTACGTGCTCAATCCGAGGAGCCGGGTGGCCCTCCAGGTCATCGGCATCGGGAGCGGCGGCGAGAAGGACAAGGGGGTGGATAGCCAGCGGATGGGACGTTTCACCCGAGCTTACGCCCACCGTGCCCAGGCGCTCGGGATTCCCTGCACGGTCTCCTACCAGGAGGTCATCACCAGCGAGGAGCTCTTCTCCCGGATGGTCACGGCGTTCCTCGACGTCCCCTTCGACGACCAGCGGAACCTCGAGGAGCTCCACCCGGATGACGTCGCGCAGGCAGCTGCGGCGGCCGCCCGGGGGTTGCGCGACGGCCACCGTCCCTCCCCCGTGGAGTACCTTTCCTCGAACCGGAACCCCTCCGGGGCGGCCCCTCCCGCGGCCCCGCTCGAGGTCGACATCCTGGACGCCCAGGCCTCCCAGGGGGCGGTCAACCTCCAGGAACGCTACGGCCCGCTGGGAGAGATCGTGCAGGCCTACCTGGACCACGACTACACCCGGGCCGAGACGCTCCTCTACCAGAAGGGGGGGCTCGTCGCCCCGCTCACGCGCTTCTACTGGCAGGCCCGCGTCGCCTTCGCCCAGGGGAAGAACGAGGAGGCCTCCCGGGACCTCGCCCAGGCGTGGACCGAGGCCGAAGGCCTCTCGGGGGTCGAGAGGACCCGGATCCTCCGGCGCCTGGCGCTCCTGCAGGCGAAGATCACCGGGGACGAGGAGACCGCCCAGCTGGTGAGCATCTTCGACGCGGCGGAGACGCGCGCCCGGGCCATCGGCCCCGAGGCGCGCGAACGCCTCGAACGGATCTTCGACGAGATCCTCGAGCTGCGCCGGACCTACGCCCAGGTCTCCGGGGGAGGGGCCGCCCGCCACGAGGCGCTGGTGGAGACCATCTTCGGGGAGCTCCAGGACGCCCGTCTCCAGAACAAGCCCCGGGACGCGACCCTGGAGGCCTTCTTCGACTTCGCCGAGATCGCGCTCGCGGAGATGCGCTGACGGAGGGACAGGATCGGCCAGGGTTCATCCCCTCTCCCATCCTCCAGCACCCGATGCCAACCGCGGCTGTTTCCCGGACCCGGCGGAGCCCCCGTGCCCCGACCGCCACGCGCGCGACCCCCCGGCCGACCACGGCCCCGGCCCCCCGCTCGGTGGCCCCCGTGGGGCCGACCCCGCCTCCGCCCGAGCCCGCGGCCAGCACGCGCATCGCGGTGGTGGGGATCCCTGCCTCCGGGAAGACCACCTACTTCCGCTACCTCTCCGGGCACTTCGGGCTCAACCTGCCGATCGTCTTCGTCCCCTCCCGCCCCCCCAGTCCGCTCCCCCTCTTCGGGGACGTGGCGGAGGAGGTCGTCATGGAGGAGACCACCTACGAGACCGACCCCGCTTCCGCCGACGCGGAGATGGAGGCGACGACGCGCCTCTACGTGAGCCGACCCATGGAGGACCCGCGGCGGCTCTTCATCGAGCTCGCCGCCGGACGCGACGAGCAGGGGGTGCTCACGAAGTACCCGCTGCCCACCAAGTACAACCAGTTCGTCGACATGCGGCTGCGCTTCCGCTACGGGATGCCGGGCAACCTGGGACGGGCGCGGCCGATGGTCCTGCAGACCGTGGACGAGGCCGGCGGGATCATCTCGGACTACTTCACCTACGACCGGCTCTGGCTCGGGACCGCCCGGGAAGAGGTCTCCTTGGAGAAGTGCCGGGTCATCCCGCGCTTCGAGAGCTGGCGGACGGACCGCCAGGAGCTCTGGCGCCGGGGGCTCACCCTCATGGGACAGTTCACCTCCGAGGCCGATGGACTGGTCCTGCTCCTCACCCCGCAGCCCGGCTCGCTCCGCGACAGCGCCCAGCAGGTGAACCTGGCCCGGGGGGTCTTCCGCTTCGCCCGGCAGCGGGGCATCCCCGTGGTCGTGGCGGTCTCCAAGGCGGACCTCCTCAAGGAGTTCTACCTCGAGGTGGAGCAGGTGCTCACCGACCGCGGCTACCTCTCCCACTTCGACACCCGCCGGTTCCTCACCGAGAGGGACGGCAGCCGGCTCGGAAGCATCCTGGCCGCCCAGGACGGGGTGAGCCTGGACATCGGGCGCGACGTCTTCCTCGTCGCCTCGGCGATCTCCACCGGCGAGGGCCGGCCGCTCCTCTATGGGGACACCGGGGCCGAGGCCGATCCCGCGGTGAACCCCACGGCCGGGATCCCGGTGATGGTGAACACCACGCTCCCCCTGGCGCGGATCTGCGAGCGCGTGCTGGAAGCGAGAGGCGAGCTCGCCCGCGCATGAGCGCGCCCCTCTCCCCCGGGACGCCGACCCCCCCGTCGGGAGGGACCCGGGAGCGTGGGCTCGTTGCCGTGGCGTGGTGCCGGCAGGTGGACAACGAGGCGGAGAGCCCCGGTTACACCACCCTCCCGAGCGAGTTCCCGGCGCGCAAGGAGGCGCTCGAGCCGGTCCGGCGGGTCGGGAACCTGGCCATCAATGCCACCGACACCCACGACTACTGGGACCCGGACCCGAGCAGCAAGCTCGCCTTCTATCCGGGGCTCTTCCTCTACCCCGCGGCCCAGGGACGCTACCTCTGCCTCGGGCGGCTCTTCCTCTCCACCGAGGACCGCCCGCGCCTGGGGATGAAGACGCTCATCCTGGAGACCCGCATGCTCACCGGCGGGGAGCCCCTCGGAAGCCAGCTCCGCCGCTGGTACACCTCCATGGGAAACCCCCGGCGGCCCGACCCTCCGCCGCGCGAGGGGGTCTCCGACTGGTCCGAGCGCCTCTCCGAGGCGTTCACCTTCCGCAAGACCGACCCGGCCCACCCTCTGCTCCTGCTCGTCTCGGACGAGTTCACGGACGTCGTCGCGGCTCTCTGGGACATCCTCGAGCGGGTGCCGGTGAGCCTGCTGCTGCTCTCGGGCCTCCTGGTGATGCCCTACTTCCTGCCGGTCCAGCGGGTGAACATGGAGGAGTTCACCGAGACCCTCCCGCTCACACTGGCGGTGCTCCGGATCCCCCGGAGCGAGGCCGGGGGGGACCGGCATCAGCGCCGGGTGAACCTCTGGTCCGCCCAGCCGGTCAATCTCGTCGACCTCACGACCCCTCCCCGGAGCCCCCGGGGACGCTCGAGCCCGGCGCCCCCGGTCTCCTGGTGGCTCGACGCGCAGCGCTCCGCCGACAAGCTGGTCCCCTTCGCTCTCGGCGTGGACCGGGTGGAGCTCCCCCGGGTCCACTCGCTCATGAACCAGCCCGGAGGTGACCGGGGCTCCCGCCGGAGGCTCGAGATCGCCCGGATCTCCAAGGGCATGAGCGCCTTCGCCGCGGTCCTGGAGGCCGGTCCGCGCCGCTCCCGGCTCGATGCGGGGACCCTCTCCCAGGCCCGCCCCTACCTGGAGGCGCTGGGGCCGGAGGCGCTCATGGTCCCGGTGGAGGAGGGGAAGACCCTCCCACCCGAGAAGGGCCGGGCGGCCCCGGCTCCCCGGGCGGCGGAGACATCGTCCGTGCCCGCTCCGACCGGCCGTCGCGCTGTGGGCGCCTCCCCTCCGGCCGAGGAGGACCGGCTCCCCCCTTCCGAATCCCCGTCCAGCTCCCCGGAGCTCTCCGGCTCCCTCCGGGACCTCGAGAGCAAGCTCTCCGCGCTCGAGCGGCGGGTGGAGAACGAGATGTCCCTCTGGCTCACCGCGGAGGCCTTCGACGCCCGGGTGAGGGGAGTGCTCGCCCAGAACCCCTCGGCGGCGCCCCCTCCCGAGCCCGAGGCCCTCCAACCGCTGGTGCGCGACTGGGTCCGGGAGGAGCTCTCCACGCTGGTCCCGGAAGCGCTGAACCCCCCGACGGACGTCCGACCGCTGGAGGAGGAGTTCCGGGCGGCCATGGAGGAGGAGCGCGTGCGGCACCGCCAGCTCCTCGCCGAGTCCCTGGCCGAGCTCAAGGAACGCACGGAAGGGACCGTGGAGTTCCAGAACAGCATCCGGCGGGACCTCGAGGCGCTCGATGGGAAGTTCCGGGCGCTGACCTCCCGGATGCTCCCGCTGCTCCGGCGCACCTGGATGAAGCTCGCGGAGATGGAGCGGCAGACCGAGAAGGGTCGTCCCGCGGGCGATCTCGACCAGGTCCGCGAGGAGCTCTGGCAGGAGCTCCACCGGGTGGAATCGGACCTGAACCAGCGGACGCGCGAGATCCTCGATCGCCTCGAGAACAACCTGCAGAACCAGGGCCGCCTCTGGCTCAACCTGACCACGCAGCTCTCGGGCCTCTCGGAGGAGCGCAAGGAGCTCCGGCGCGACCTCGACCGGAGGTCGCGCCCCCGCGAAGGGCCGTCGGCCGGCCCGCGGGACTGAGCCCTTCCTCCCCCCGAGCCCCAGCCTCGCACGGAAACCTTTAGCGCCCTCCTCCCGTCTCTCGAGAGGAGGGGCCGGAGGTCTCTCCCCTTTCCATGGATGCGGTCCCCTCCCACAAGCACTGCAAGATCTGCGGCATCTCCATCCCGCCGGAGGATGTGACCTGCAGCGCGCAATGCCAGGCCCGCTACATGGCCAACGAGCGCTCCCGCCGTCTCTGGGTCTGGGCCTTCTACGCCATCGCGATCTTCCTGGTCATCCTGCTCGCGGTCTCGACCCATCTGTAAGGACCGATGGCGCGCCGGGCACCCCGCGCGGTCCTGGGAGGGACCTTCGACCACCTGCATGCCGGCCACCGGGCGCTGCTTACCGCGGCCTTCGAGCGCGCGGAGGTGGTCGGGATCGGTCTCACCACGGAGGCCTTCCTGGCCGGACGGCCGCGCAAGCTCGGTCGCGTCGCCCCGTACGCGGAGCGCGAACGGGAGCTCCGGCGGACGCTCGAGCGCCTCTTCCCGCGGCGGGCCTACCAGATCCTCCCGCTGAAGGACCGCTGGGGTACGCTCCTCGAACCTTCCACCGGGATGCTCGTGGCCAGCCCGGAGACCCTTCCTGTCGGCCGGGAAGCGAACCGGAGGAGGAGGGCCCGGGGGCTACCCCCGGTCCGCTTGGTGGAGGTGGCGACGGTGCTGGGGGAGGACCTGCTCCCGATCTCCTCCACGCGGATCCGGGGGGGGCTCATCGACGGGGAGGGGCATCGCCTCCGGCCCCTCCAGATCGGCCTGGGTACGTCGAACCCGGTGAAGCACGCCGGAGTGCGCCGCGCTCTCGACCGGCTCCTCCCCCGGGTCCGCTACCAGCTGACCGCAGTGGATCCCCCGCCGGGCAAACCGCAGCCCTGGGGACTCGCCGAAGGGACCCGGGGGGCCGACGCCCGGGCCGCCGCCGCCCTCCCCGGGCAGGAGTATGGCCTCGGGGTGGAGGCAACCCTCCTGACCCTTCCGGGTCGCCGGGACGCTCTCGACGTCCACGTCGTCACTGTCACGGACGCTCTGGGCGGGCTCTCGCGCGGGCTCTCCCCGGGTTTCCCTGTCCCGTCCGCTTCGGCTCCCTCCCGGCAGGGGACCCGGACCCTCGAGGAGACGGTCCACGCCCTGGGCGCCCCCTCCCGCGTAGGGCGGAGCCCGGGGGGTGCGCTCGGTTACCTGACCCGGGGAGCCCTTTCTCGCGAGGAGTTCATCGCCTGCGCTGTCGAAGCGGCCTTCGTCCCGCGGCTCGCGCGCCGATCCGACCGCCTCCCGCGTGTCCGGGAGGTCCCCCTTTCCTCTCCCCCCACGATGCGGAGGCGGGGACCGCGCCCCTCCCGTTAGACCACCCCCCATCGGTCGGGGCGGACCCGCCCCGAGGGGCGGCACAAGGGTTATTCCTGCCTTCCGACTGGTCGGGAGTGCGCTATGGAGAGCTACCTCCGGGTCACCTTCTCGAGCGAAGGCAGCCCCCCCTCGCTCGTCGCGGACCGCCTGCTCGCGCTCGGCTTCCATCCGACGCAGGGCAACTACGACTTCCTCTACGACTGGAGGGGGGAGGCCTCGCTCGACGAGATCGGCGCCCTGGCCGACCGCATCACCGAGTCCCTCCGGGGCCACCGCGTGCTCTTCGAGATGGAAACGGTCTAGGCACCGATGAGCTGGTTTCGGAGGGCCCGGGACCGGCCCGGTCCCAGGGGAGCGGCGCCGTGACCGCTCCCCCGGGCGAACGACGGGAGCGAGGGGCGTGAAGGTCGTCATCCCGGCGGCCGGCCTTGGATCGAGGTTCCTGCCGGCGACGAAGAGCATGCCGAAGGAGATGCTCCCGGTCCTGGACCGCCCGGTGATCCAGTATGTCGTCGAGGAGGCGGTGGCGAGCGGGGCCGACGACCTCGTCATCATCACCGGCCGTTCCAAGCGGGCGATCGAGGACCATTTCGACTTCAATCCGGAGCTGGGAGGGCTTCCCGAGCCCTCCGGTCTCCGGGAGCTCGAAGCGCTCAGCGAGAAGGTGACGATCCACTTCGTCCGCCAGCGGCAGCCCCGGGGCCTGGCGGACTCCGTCCTCTGCGCCGAGAGGCACATCGGCCGGGAGACCTTCGGCGTGCTGCTCGGCGACACCATCAACGTCTGCCGGCCCCCTCTCCTCCGCCAGCTGTTCGACCGCTGGGAGGAGCTCGGGAAGGAAGGGAGCGTGATCGCGGTGGAGCCGGTCCCGGAGGAGAAGATCTCCGACTACGGGATCGTGGACGGGCCCGAGGTCCGACCGGGGGTCTGGAGGGCGCAGCGCTTCATCGAGAAGCCCTCGCGGGAGGAGGCCCCGGGCAACCTGGGGATCACCGGCGCCTACGTCCTCAGCCCGGGGATCTTCGCGGCCATCCGCGCCACCCCCCCCGGGGCCCGCCGGGAGGTCCAGCTCACCGATGCGCTCGCCCGGCTCGCCCGCGAAGAGCCGGTCTACGCCGTCTCCTTCTCCGGGAAGCGCTACGACATCGGGGACCGGGAGATCTGGCTCAGGACCAACATCGAGTTCGCCCTGCGGGATGCGAAGCTCGGCCCGCGGCTGCGCAGCTGGCTCCAGGAGGCGGGACGCTGAGCGAGCGTGTCCTCGTGGCCGGGGCCGGGGGCTTCCTCGGCTCCCACCTGGTCGATCGCCTCCTGGAGGAGGGGTCCCGCGTCTACGGCCTCGACAACTTCTCCACGGGCCGGCGGGAGAACCTCGCCGCTGCGAGGGAACGTTCGGGATTCACCCTGTTGCGCCGGGACCTCACCTCGGGGGCGTCCCTTCCCGCGGTCGACCTGGTCTTCCAGCTCGCCTCCCCCGCGAGCCCTCCGCGCTACCAGGAGGACCCCATCGGCACCCTCCGGGTCAACTCCCTGGGGACCGAGCGGACGCTCCGGCTGGCCCAGCGTCATCGGGCGCGCTTCGTCCTCGCCTCGACCTCGGAGGTGTACGGGGACCCGGAGGTCCACCCGCAGACGGAGTCGTACTGGGGCCACGTGAACCCCATCGGCCCGCGCTCCTGCTACGACGAGGGGAAGCGCTACGCCGAGGCCCTGGCGAGCGCCTACGCCCGGGCGAAGGGGGTGGACGTCCGCATCGCCCGCATCTTCAACACCTACGGACCCCGGATGGCCCTCGACGATGGACGGGTCATCTCGAACTTTCTGGTCCAGGCGATCCGGGGCGAGCCCCTGACCGTCCAGGGAACCGGAAAGCAGTCGAGGTCCTTCTGCTTCGTGAGCGACATGGTGGAGGGGCTTTACCGGCTCGCGCGGACCGACCCGGGGACCCTGCCGGGCCCGGTGAACCTCGGGAACCCCCGGGGGGAGGTGAGCATCGGGGAGCTGGCGGAGCTCGTCCGGGAGCTCACCGGGAACCGCTCGGCCGTCCGACGCATTCCCCGGGCCGTGGACGACCCGGAACGGAGACGCCCGGACATCCGGAGGGCCCGGCGTTTCTTGGGCTGGTCGCCGAGGGTCCCCCTTCGCGTGGGCCTGGAACGGACGGTGGAAGACTTCCGCTCCCGGTTGGAGGAGGCATGAGCCCGCGGCGGCCTCCCACGGCCCCGTCGAGCCGGGGAGCGAAGGACCCGAGACCGGCCCCGCAGGGGGAAGGCCCGGTCCCGGGGGTGATCGGCCTCGGACACGTCGGGCTCGCCACCGCGGTGGCGTTCGCCCACTACGGCCACCGGGTCCTCGGACTCGAGGCGGACCCCGGGCACGCCCAGGCGATCGCCCGGGGAGAGCCCTGGTTCCAGGAGCCCGGGCTCCGGGAGGAGCTCCGCCGCGCCCTGGCCTCCCGGCGCCTGGAGGTCGCCCCCACCCGGGAGGTGCTCCTCGTGGGCTCGTCGGTGCTCCTCCTCTGCCTTCCCACGCCGAGCCGGGCCGACGGCGCCGTGGACCTTCGGATGCTCGAGGAGGAGGCCCGCACGCTCTCGAAGGCGCTCCAGGGGACCCCCGACCCCCCCGTGGTGGTGGTGAAGAGCACCTCTCCCCCCGAGACCGCCCGGAGGATCCGAACGCTCCTCAACGAGGGGCGCGCGGCGACCCTCCCCCCCGTGCCGGTGGCCGTCAACCCCGAGTTCCTCGCCGAAGGGACGATGGTGAAGGACTCGCTCCACCCGAGCCGGATCGTCGTCGGGGCGGAGGACCGCGGGGTGGCTGAGCGGGTGCTCGCGGTCTACCAGGGGTTCCCGGGGGAGCGGGTGTTCCTCTCTCCCGAAGAGGCCTCCCTGGCGAAGTACGCCTCCAACGCCCTCCTCGCGAGCCGGGTCTCCTTCGTGAACGAGCTCTCCCGCATCTGCGAACGGAGCGGGGCCGACGTCTACCGTGTGGCCCAGGCCGTCGGCCTCGATCCCCGGATCGGCCCGGACTTCCTGCGCGCCGGCCCAGGCTTCGGAGGGAGCTGCTTTCCCAAGGACCTGAGGGGCCTCGAGTTCCTGGGCCGGTCCCTCGGAGAGGAGACGCTGCTGCTCCGGGCCATCCAGGCCGTGAACGAGGGCCAGTCCCGCCACACCGTGGACCGTCTGGAGGAGGCCCTGGGCCTCCTCGCCGGTCGGACCCTCGCGCTGCTCGGCCTTTCCTTCAAGGCCGGTACGGACGACGTGCGGGAGTCCCGGGCCTTCCCCATCCTGGGAGAGCTCCTCAAGCGCGGGGCCCTCGCCCGGCTCCACGACCCCGAGGCGCTGGAGAACTTCCGTCGGGAGCTCCCCGCCCTCCTGCGCTCCGAGGAGGCGGTCAAGTTCTGCTCCACCCTGGAGGAAGCTCTCGAAGGTTGCCACACCGCGC
>JAKATE010000060.1 GCA_021828085.1 Thermoplasmata archaeon
CCGATCTCAGGGCGCAGGCGCGCTGGAGAGCCACCGGGGGAGTCCCGTCCGCCATGCGCCGGGACAGTTCAGCGAGGAGGGGGGCCAATCGTCCCGGGTCCACGCTCATGGGTGGAACGCACCCCCGATCAACGAGCGGGAGGGACGCGGGGAGAGGGGCGCCGAGGGGGAGAGTTTCCACCGGGAGGCGTGGTTCCTCCCGGTC
Source organism: Thermoplasmata archaeon (assembly GCA_021828085.1). Lineage (GTDB taxonomy): Archaea > Thermoplasmatota > Thermoplasmata > Lutacidiplasmatales > UBA184 > JAKATE01. The sequence continues at coordinate 206 of JAKATE010000060.1, forward strand.
TTTGAACTCCCGCGGTGGAGACCACCACGAGCTTTCCAGACTCGCGCCGTACCGGACTGAGCCACCTCGGCACGCCCTTCCCGCCACGGAGGGCGCGGGATAATAAGAGTGCCCTCAGGAAGGGGACGCTCCTCCTCTCGCGTGGTCGCGTTCCGTGCGCTGGCTTCAAGTCCTAGGTCGCACCCCTTCCCGGCATGGCGCTCGCCGGGGAGACCCCCGTCATCGAGGCGAGGGACCTCCGTCACACCTACGGAGGGAAGACCGAGGCCCTTCGGGGAGTGAGCTTCTCCATCCGCAAGGGGGAGGTCTTCGGCCTCCTCGGGCGCAACGGAGCCGGCAAGTCCACCCTCATCAAGGTCATGACGACCCTGCTGCGCCCCTCACAGGGTTATCTCCGGGTCCTGGGGATGGACCCCGCCCACGAGGGGCGCAGGATCCGCGAGCGGATCGGGGTGGTGCAGCAGGGCGAGTCCTTCGACTTCACCTCGGTGGAGGGGAACCTTCGCATCTACGGGGTCCTCTGGGGCCTCCCGCGGGAGGAGCGCGAGCGCCGTTGTGAGGCGCTGCTCGAGCGCTTCGAGCTCACCCCGCTCCGCAAGCGCCGCTCCTTCGACCTCTCCGGCGGCCAGAAGCGCCGGGTCCAGGTGGCGCGGGAGTTCATGCACGACATGGACGTGCTCTTCCTCGACGAACCCACGGTCGGCCTGGACATCCTGATGCGACGGGAGCTGCTCGACTCGATCCGCCGGGAGGTCTCCCGGGGGCTCACGGTGGTCTTCACCACCCACAACCTGGAGGAGGCCGACTACCTGTGCGACCGCGTGGCGGTCATCGAGCAGGGGAAGGTCCTCGTCCTCGATGAGGTGGAGAACCTCAAGCGATTGTACGGGGGGAAGAAGAGCATCGAGCTCACCCTCGGCCCGGGGGACCCCACGCCCTTCTTCCGCCGGCTCTCGGAGGGGCTCCCCCCCACCGACACCCTCACCCCCCAGGGGAACAGTGCGCTCCTCCTCACCGAGGAGCCCAAGCGCGCCCTGGCCCTGATCCTCGAGATCTCCCGCCAGACCGACGTCCCGCTCGAGTGGCTCAACATCCGGAAGAACACCCTCGAGGACGTCTTCCTCCACTCCATCGAACCGGAGGTGAGCCCCCGTGGCCCTGCCCAACCTCCTTAGGCTCGTCTACCGCAACATCCGGGTGAACACCGACCCCGGGAGCCTCGTCATCCTCGTGGGGCTCCCTGGGCTCTACCTGGTCTTCTTCGGTTTCGGCTTCCAGTCCCTCGCCGGGAGCGCCGGGGGGAACGCCTATGTGAGCTTCCTCACGCCGGGCATCATGTCCTTCCAGGCGGTCATGGCCGGGACCGTCGGGGGGAGCATGCTCTGGGCCGACCGCCGCTACGGCATGCTCGCCCAGCTGCTGGTGGGGCCGTTCACCCCCTTGCAGTACCTGCTCGGGATCATGCTCACCAGCATCCTCTTCGGGCTGGGCGGGGCGCTGGTGATGCTCGGGATCGCCTTCCTCATCGGCGTGGCCGGCCCGGCCGGTGCCCTCGCGATCTTGGTCATGCTGGCCATCATCACGCTGGGCTCGATATTCTTCGGCTCGCTCATGCTGCTCATCTCGGCGTTGGTGAAGTCCAACAATGCGTACAACAGCATCCAGATCCTGGTGATCTTCTTCGTCAACTTTGCGAGCACCGTCTTCTACCCGCTCACCGGCTCCCTCCCGTCGGCGATCCAGGTCCTCTTCTGGCTCAATCCGCTCACCTACATCGCCGACGGGGTGCGCGGGAGCTACTTCTCCGATCTGACCGCGCAGAACGGCCTCATGCTCCTCGTCCTCGCCGTCGAGACCGCCTTCCTGCTCTTCCTGGCGGTCCGCGCCTACCTGCGCTCGGACGTCAGCCTGGAGTGAGACCCCGCCACCGCCCTCCCCGGGAGGGCCCCGGGGTCCCCTGGAACGGCCCCTTCACGAAAAGGAGGGAGAGTAGCCGCAGCGCGGGCAGCTGAGGTGGGCATCGAGCTCCGTCCAGAGGCCGCACTCCGGGCAGGGGCCCATCTCGCTCCCCGCCGGGACCGAACAGTCGAAGCAACGGCCGTGGCGCTGGTCCTCGGGGAGGACCACCATCTCCTTCCCGCAGCTGACGCAGTGCTGGAACCGCTCCTCTCGGGAGGAGAAGCTCCGTGCGTCCGCTGAGAGAAGCATGACGAGGCGGCCGACTATTATCCCGACTCATAAAGGTTGGGCCGCGGCTCGCGCTCCGGTCTCCCTATCGGTGCCCCCTCGGAGGTCCGGAGCCCTCCCCCGGGACCTTCCGGCGGCTTCTCCCGAACTCACCGCTCCCGCCACTGGGCCTTCGTCCACGCCAGGACGAAGAGAATCACCGCAGCCGCCAGCAGGACCCCCGCGTCGAGGAGCGCCCCTCCGAGGGTGAGCGGGGTGGGGGAGATCCCCAGGGCCCCCTGCACCAGGTTGGCCGCCCAGGTCGTGGGGAAGACGTAGGCGACCGGCCGCAGGAAGGTCGGCCATCGGGAGATCGGGTAGTAGACCGGCGGGATCACCGTCAGGGCGAGGGAGATGAGGGGGCTCACCGCGAAAGTCTCCCGGACGTCCGCGAGGTACGTCGCCAGCGTGAATCCCAGCGCGCTCGCGAAGACCCAGAGCAGCACGAGCGTCGCGACCACCGCGAGCCCCCCGAGGAAGACGTAGTGGCCGTAGATCACCGAGAGCAGCGCGAAGACGGTCATGCCCGGGATGGCGTAGACGAACTCGCTCAAGGCCATCCCCGAGACGTAGAGGCCCGCCGACAGGGGGGAGGCGACCACCATGTCCTGGAGCTTCAGGTCCTGCTTGTAGTGCGAGAGGTCCGTCTGCAGGGAGGTCCCGATGGAGAGGATGGTCAGGATCATCCCCCCCGCCACCCCGAACGGGATGGCGGGCGCCCCCCCGACGATGGCGATGAAGAAGAGGAAGGAGAAGGGGCTGGTGAGCGTGTTGATCAGGTAGAGCGGCTGCCGTTTCATCGGCAAAAGGCCGTTCATCGAGATCAGCGACCAGATCTGTCGCCCCCAGGCGAACCTAGCCATGTTCGGCCTCCTCGCCGGCCTCGTTCTGGAACTCCTCGCCCACCATCTGGATGAAGATGTCCTCGAGGCTCACCGGGCCGAGGGCGAGGCGGGCGCCCCGCTCGAGCCCGCGCCGGGCGATCTCCCGGGCCTCCTCCTCGTGGGTGAAGACCAGGAGCCGCGTCCCGATGCGCGAGACCTCGCCATAGCTTCGGAGCTCCTCCTCGGTGAAGCCGCTCTCCACCGAGACCCGGTAGGGGTAGCGCACGTGGGAGGCGACCTCGCGCGGGGTCCCCTCGAGCAGGAGACGTCCCCCCTCGAGGAGCGCGAGGCGGTCCGAGAGCGCCTCCGCTTCGTCGAGGTAGTGCGTGGTGAGCACCACCGTCCGGTGCTCGCCCACCGCCTTCCGGATGGCCGCCCAGACGCTCCGGCGGGCCAGCGGGTCGAGGCCCGTGGTCGGCTCGTCGAGAAAGATCATCTCGGCATCCGAGGCCATGACCATGGCGACCATGGCCCGGCGGCGGAGCCCCCCGGAGAGGCGGTTCACCTGCACGTCGGCCCAGGGGATCAGCGCGAGCTCCTGGAGGGCCACCTTCGAGCGCTCCTCGGCCTCCCGTCGGGGGGTCCCGCGCATCCGTAGATAGTAGGCCACGAGCTCGCGCGGCGTGAGCCAGTAGAGCGGCCGGGACTCCTGGGGGATCACAGCGATGCGCCGACGGACCTCGGGCGCCTCGCTCACCACGTCCTGGCCCAGCACTGAGAGATGTCCGGACGTGGGGAGGAGCTGGGTGGTGGCGATGCGGACGAAGGTGGTCTTCCCGGCCCCGTTACGGCCGATGAGCCCGAGCAGCCCTCCCTGGGGGATCCGAAGGTCGAGCCCCGTGAGCGCCTGGCGAGAGCCGCCGCGCCATACGTAGCGCCTTCCGAGCTCCTTCGCGACCAGGGCGTCCGGCATGAGCGCGCGGAGAGGGGGCTCGGGGGTTAAGGATGGGCTTTCCCGAGACTAGCTCAAGACCTCGGTGAGGCGCCCCTCGCGCTCGGCCCGGCGGAGCTCCAGGGCGATCCGTCGGCCCGTGGAGAGACCGGGGGAGTAGAGGTCCGAGTACGGCGAGCCCGAGATGAACAGGTTCGTTCCCGCCACGATCCGCGTGGAGATCTCGAAGACGTAGAAGTTGAGCTCCTCGGTCATGATCCCCTCCACGCAGAAGGGACCGACCATCCCGCCGAAGAGCTCGATGGAGCGTTCCACGATGCGCTCCCCGATCTCGAAGACCTGCGGGAGGAGGGACTCGCGCAGGACCACCGGGACGTTCCCCGTGACCACGAAGGTCGGTCGGATCCCGCTCTTGATGAGCTCCTCCTGGCTGCCGAGTTTGTAGAGCTCGTCGATGTTGGCCTCGTCGCGCCGGTCCATCCCGAGGAGCTCGAGCGAGCCTTCCCCCACCCGGTAGCCGTCCTCCGAGAGGGGGGAGTAGAAGAAGTGAAGGTAGTAGCGCGTCCCGATGACGTACTGCTGGATCACGTGGGGCTCGGTGATGGTGTAGCCCTCGAGCTCCTGGCGGTCCTTCGCCAGGATGAAGCCCCGTCCCCCCTTCGCCCCGTAGTACTTCACGATCACCGGGCCGTCCACCTCGGAGGGGTCGGCGTAGCGCCGGGGCATCCGGACGCCGGCGCCCTCGAGCCATTCGCGCTCCTTCTCCCGGTCCGACTCCCAGGCGAGGACGCGGCGGTTGCCGAAGACCGGGACCGGCAGCTTCGAGAAGGCCTCCGGTCCGACATACTCCACGAAGGAACCGGTGGGGACGAGGAGGGCGTTCTCCGCCTGGAGGCGCTCGGCGTACCTCGGGAGGTCCGAGAACTTGTTCACGGTGAGGAAGGAATCCGGACGCGCCAGGGGGAACGCCTCATAGAAGCGCGGCGGCTCGCCCTGGGCGATGCCGAGCGTCCGGTAGCCCTCCTTGCGCGCCCCATGGAAGATCTGCAGGCTCGAGTGGGAGCAAAGGGTGGTCAGGGAGGCGGGTGCGTGCTTCAGAGGCTCGAGGAACTCCTCGGTGCAGAGCTTCTGTGCCATTAGGACCGTCACCAGGCTCCCCCATATGTCCTTTCCCTTACCGGGCGCGCGAAGGAGGCCCTCGCCGAGCCCCCGCACGGACCGGATTTGCGAGTCCTTATCTGCCTAAAACGGACCCTCGAAGGCTATGGCGGAGGCCGCCGGCCCCGTGGTCATCGGCCGCGATGTCTGGCGGATCTATCCCTCCCCGACCGGGCCGGTGGAGGCGCTCCGCGGGGTGAACCTCGAGATCCCCCGGGGCGGGATGGTCTCGGTGATGGGCCCCTCCGGAAGCGGCAAGACGACCTTCCTCAACTGCTTCTCCGGGCTCGACAAGATCGACCGGGGGAGCATCCTCATCGACGGGAGGGACCTCCAGCTGATGGTGGACAACGAGAAGAGTCGCTACCGGGCGCGGAGCATGGGCTTCATCTTCCAGTCCTACAACCTCCTGCCGGTCCTCACCTCGGTGGAGAACGTCGAGCTCCCGCTCCTCGTGGGCGGCGTCCCCGTCCCCGAGGCGCGGCGGCGCGCCCTCCGCTGGCTCGAGGAGCTCGGGGTGGGCTCGAAGGCCTTCGACAAGCCCAACTCCCTCTCGGGGGGCCAGCAGCAGCGCGTCGCGGTGGCGAGGGCGCTGGCCCCCGAGCCGGCCATCGTCTGGGCGGACGAGCCCACCGGCAACCTGGACGGCGAGAACGCCCACCAGGTGATGTCCCTCCTCCAGGAGATGAACCGGGCCCATCGCCAGACCCTCATCGTGGTGACCCACAACCCCGAGATCGCCCGCCAGTGCGCCATCCACTACCGGATGCACGGAGGGGAGCTCCTTGCCGGGTAGGCTCGGGCTGGGGGCCTCGGGGATCCTCCTGCTGCTGGTCTTCCTGCTCATCCTGGTCATCCTGGGGATCCTCGCGGCCCGGAACCCGGTCATCGCCCGCATCGGCTTCCGCAACTTCCTCCGCGGGCGCCGCCGCACGGTCCTCCTCGTGCTCGGCCTCCTCGTCGCCACCACCATCATCTCCTCGAGCCTGGTGGTGGGGGACACCGTCGGAACGCTCATCGCCCAGGGGAGCTACATCTCCGACGGCGCGGTCCACGAGGCCGTCAGCGCCACCAACACCAGCGGAGGGGTGACGGCGGTCTCCCCCTACGCGGGGCTCCCGTACCGTTTCTACCTCGACCTCAACCAGAGCCTGGCCCATCAGAACGACGTCGCGGGGGTGAGCCCGCTCATCATCTCCACGGTCTCGGGGTTCGACGAACGCTCCGGGCTCTACCAGGTGGGGATGAACCTCATCGGCACCCAGGCGAACAGCTCCGCGGTGCTGGGGAGCTTCACCTCCACCTCGGGAGCGAGCCTCGCCGGGCCGGCCCCGGGGACGATCTTCTTGAACCCGAACGCCGCCAGTGACCTCGGCGCGCAGGTCGGCGACTCCGTGACCCTCGCCGGGGCCTCGGGAGTCCCCACGACGTTCACCGTGGGAGCCCTGGTGAAGGCGGACTACCGGGGTGGCTTCCAGGATGGGGGCCAGGGGGATGTCTTCCTCTCCCTCTCCGACGCGCAGAACCTCACCGACAGCCTCGGGCATGTGAACTTCCTTGCGGTGACCAACGTCGGAGGCGTGGTCGGCGGGGTGGCCTACACCAGCACGGTGATGGCCGAGCTCAACACCACCCTCCCCCAGGTCATCGCCGCCTTCCCTCACCCCTCCTGGCTCCCGAGCTCGATCGCGGCCTACCCCTTCCTCAAGGCCGATGTCGCCGCCGCCCAGAACTCCGCGAGCTCGCTCTCCTCGCTCTTCTTCATCCTCGGGCTCTTCAGCATCCTCGCCGGCTGCATCCTCATCGTGGGCATCTTCACTATGCTCGCCGAGGAGCGGCGCGGGGAGATGGGCGTCTCCCGCGCCGTGGGGATGCGGCGCGGTCAGCTCACCCTCGCCTACTTCTATGAGGGGCTCGCCTACAGCGTAGGGGCGGCCGCCCTGGGCACCCTTCTCGGCGTTGCCGTCGGGTTCGTCCTGGTGGACCTCCTCCTCAACTCCCTCGCCCCCGGGGCGGTGGGCTCGCTGCTCTTCGAATCCTTCACCGTCACCCCCTCGAGCCTTGTCACGGCCTTCACCGTGGGCTTCCTGCTCACCCTCGGCACGATCCTGGTCACCGTCCTCTACACCAGCCGCCTCAACATCGTGCGGGCCGTCCGGGGCATCCCCGAGCCCAACCTGAAGCGCCGCCAGTACTACGGGGTCGCCGCCCTGGGCGGCCTCCTCCTCCTGATCAGCCTGGTCCTCATCCGGGCCGGGCTCTCCGCGGGGGCCAGTGCGGACACGGGCCTCCTGGGCTACTCGCTCGCCCTGGCCGGGGTCGCCCTCATCGCCACGGCCTTCGTCCCCAACCGCTTCGCCTTCACCGCGCTGGGGCTCGCCTGGGTGATCTTCTGGGCGGTGCCCCCGATCTACCGGGCCGCCCTCGGTCCCGGTCACACCGCCGACATCACCATCCTCTTCGAGGAGGGCATCTTCCTCATCGTCGGGGCCCTCTTCGTCTACGTCTTCAACGTCGACCTGGTCGCCCGGGGGATCACCCGGCTGTTCCGCTCCCGGCCGCAGAGGGTCCCGGTGGGGAAGCTCGCCTTCGCCTACCCTACGCAGCGCCGGATGCGCAGCTCCATGACGCTGATGATCTTCGCCCTGGTGCTCTTCGTGGTGGTGGCCATCGCCTCCATCGGCGCGGGGCTCCAGGCGAACTTGAACGGCATCGCCCGCGCCCAGTCCGGCGGCTACTCGCTCTACGGGCTCTCCCAGAGCCCCATCCCCGACCTCCCCGGGACCGTGCAGAACAACTCCACGCTGAACGCGGACTTCTCCGTGACGGCCCCGCTCTATTCCGGCTCCGGCACGCTGGTCTATCCGAACGCCCCCGCCAATTTCACCTACTCCCTGGCGGCGGCGCCCCTGAACGTCTCCTTGTCGCAGAGCTTCTACCAGAACAGTCAGTTCAATTTCACCAGCACGCTCCACGGGATGAGCGCCTCCCAGGTCTTCGCCGAGCTCCAGAGCGATCCCGCTACCGCGGTGGTGGACGGCAGCTTCGGCCGCGCCTCGAGCTTCAGCTTCACTTCCGGGAACCCCCAGCTCCATCCCGGGGACTCCCTGGAGGTCCTCTCCAACGGCCGGAGCGTCAACGTCACGGTCATCGGGGTCCTGGCCGAGGTGTTCATCCACGTGGTGCTGCTGAACCCCCTGACCCTCGCGAAGACGCTGGGGCACGACCACTTCAGCACCTTCGCTTTCATCACCCGGCCGGGGGTGAGCAGCCAGAACGCCATCAACGACCTCAAGCGCGCCTTCTTCCCCTACGGGCTGGAGCTCATCGACCTCCAGGCCGCCATCCAGACCGGCTTCCAGTCGGTCTTCGCCATCTTCGACCTGCTCGAGGTGTTCGCCGCCCTGGGGCTCATGGTGGGCATCGTCGCCATCGGGATCACCGCGCTCCGGGCGGTGATCGAGCGGAGGAGCCAGATCGGGATGCTGAGAGCCGTGGGCTTCCGCCAAGGGCAGGTCCTCACGACCCTCCTCGTCGAGTACAGCGTGCTCGCCCTGGTGGGGATCCTCATCGGGACGGGGATGGGCCTCCTGCTCGCCTACAACGCCGCCACCGGGGCCGGCTCGGGCTTCCTGCAATTCTCCATCCCCTGGGAGAACCTGGCCATCGTGATCGGCGCCGCCTATGCGCTCACGCTGGTCGCCACCGGGGTCCCGGCCTGGAGGGCGAGCCGCCTGCCCCCCGCGGAGGCCATCCGCTACACCGAGTAAGGACCCGGCGTCGGCAACCGATAAGAAGCGAAGGCTGCTCACGCGGCGAGGACCGGATGTCGGAGAGCGATCCCCTCGAGCAGTTCCGACCCCCCAAGGGGGTCATCCCGGACCCCTTCAAGCCCGAGGCGGTGGATCCGAAGAAGCTCCCGCGCCCTCTCCGCTCCCCCTACCGTCTCTTCCTCTGGACGCTGAAGAACCCCAAGCGACGCCGCCTCTACTACAACATCTCCCGCGCCACGTTGGTCATCGGGATGGTCATCCTGGTCACCTTCTCGATCCTGCCGGAGCTCACCGGCTCCTCCCTGGCGGCGCAGGACAACCTCACCCAGACCCAGAACTACATCGTGGGACCGGCCAACCTCACCGGTCCCTCCGGCCTCGTCGAGGGGGAGGACGTGATCCTGGGCAACTTCTCGGTGGTCTCGCCGGCCGGCGCCCAGGTGGAGTTCTACATCCTCCCCCAGGTCGCGGGCTCCTGGATCAACGAGACGAGCCAGGCGGTCTACACCAGCGGAGGGTACGTCTCCTCGTACCACTTCCAGTGGTCGGCCGACCTCACGATGATCTACCACTTCCTCCTGTTCAACCCCTCGGGGAACGGCTCGGTGACCGTCTACTGGAGCAGCCAGTACGTCTCCTCGGAGCCTCCCGCCTGAGCGGAGCGGACGAACCTTAGCCCGGCCCGCCGTTCTCTTCGGCCACGAGGGACCACTCGAGTTCCAGGCGCCCCAGCCCGGCGAGCTGTCGGCGGAACTCCGTGGGGAGCCGCGGGTCCCGGAGGAGGGGAGCCCACTGCTCCCGTGCGATCCCCTCGAGGCCCGGGACCCCCCCGGTCCCTGGGAGCTGGGCACCCTCCGGGAATCGCCAGACCCGCCGGGAGGCGTAGTGAAGCTCCCCCCGCGTCCCTCGGAACCGGTGGACGGCGTGCTGGGATCTGAGCGCCTCGAACTCCCGCTCGAGGGCCCGGCGCTCCTGCCCGGTTTCGTCCCCCTGCGAGCCGAGGGTGCTCCATCGGTCCACCAGCTCGCGTGCACGGGTGCGGGCGTCGTCCGGGAGGGTACGGAACTCCGGGCAGCGCTCCCGGAAGTCGCACCAGCGGCACCACGGGCCCGGCTGCGGCTCAAAGTGGCCGGCGCGGATCCCGTCCGCGGCCTCCCCCATCCGGACCCCCAGGTCCACCACCTTCGCCGGGTCGCGGCGGGGGGTCCGCAGCGCGCTCTGGCTGCGCAGATGGTAGAGCGTGAGCGACTCCACCGGGGCGGAGTAGTTGCGTTCCACCAGGACCTGATAGAGCGTCAGCTGGTCGGAGAGCTCGGCGTCGCGCCGGGAGAGCTCCTTGTTGGTCTTGTAATCGAGGATCTCGATCCCTCCGGTCGGCGTCCGGTCGATGCGGTCGATGATGCCGTGGATGGGGATGCCCTCGATCTCGGCCCGGAGGTCCTTCTCCACCGCCAGGGGCCGCGGCGCCGCCTCGACGAAGGCGCGGTGGAAGCGCACGAGGAGCTCCCGGCCCAGGCCGAAGTAGTAGCTCTCCTCCTGGGGGGAGCTGTACCCCTCCGAGACCCAGAGCTTCTCGTAGAGCCGGAGGAGCTCCTCCACCGGT
>JAKATE010000061.1 GCA_021828085.1 Thermoplasmata archaeon
CCTGGCTCGGGTTCTACCTCGCGCTCGTGGGGGCCGCCCTCTCCCTGGTCGGGGGACTCCTCTTCGCGGCCGCACGACGCTCGTTGCGCTCCCCTCCCCGTGGACCGTACCGCCCCGTGAGCCTCACCGGGGGTACGGAGGGGACGCGGACCGCGGGGTCGCTCTCCCCGGTCCCCGCGCCGCTCCAGCCTCCCCCGGAGACCGTCGCGACCACGAAGCCGGAGCCCCCGAGCCAGGAGAAGTGCCCCCGCTGCGGCTGGTACACCCCTTGGCCTGCCGCCTATTGCCGGGCCTGCGGCGCCCCGCTGTTGCGACGGTGAGGAACCGGGCCGCTAGCCGCGGCCGGCGGTATCCCTGAGCTTGGTGTCCAGGCGCCAGTCTCCGATGGCGCCCCAGCCGGTGATGCTCAGGGGGGGGAGGGTCGGGAGCTTCCCCTCGTCAGGCCAGAGCAGGGAACGCTCGCTCCAGCGCGCGTCGAGGGCCGGGTAGAGCACCTCGCGGAGCCCGTCCACCGGGGCCCGGTCGAGGACCGCCGACAGGAAACCCTCCGCGATCATCCGGGAGGCCCGGTCCTCGTCGATCCCCCGGCTCTCCAGGTAGAAGACCTTCTCCGGATCGATGGGCGCAACGGCCGACGAGTGCGCCGCGCGCACGTCCTTGGCGGAGAGGATCTCCATCCCCGGGACCGACTCGCTGCGCGCCTCGCGGGAGAGGAGCATGGAATGCTCGGAGAGGTAGGAGACCACCTTGCGGGTGTTCGCCTGGATCCGCATCATCCCCCGACTGGTCCCCCGGGAGCGTCCCTTGAAGATCCCCCGGGTGATCGACTGGCCCTTGGTGTCGTCCGCCTCGTGGGAGATCTCCGTGAAGTTGTTGAAGGCGCTCTCGCCGTCCCCGTACATCGTCTGGAGGTCCTCCACCTCGGACCCCTCCGCATCCAGATGGCTCTCGTTCCGGAGCATCGTCCGCAGGCCGTCGAAGCCGGCCCAGATCCACCCGAGCCGGTCGTTGGTCGAGACGCGGGCCTCGCGGCTGTAGAAGGAGACCGTCCGGGCGTCCGGGGCGTGGACCCCGAGATAGACGACCTGGCTGTCGGGGCCGGGCTTGAGATGCACGGCGGAGGAGTAGAGCCGCAGCCCCTCCGACCGTCCGCGCGCATAGACCTCCTCGCTGAAGAGCAGCCGGCTCCTCCGGCCGGTCCGGATCACACGGCGTACGACGAGCGCGTCCTGGGGCCCCCCGAGGACGCTCACGTCCTTGACCCGCACGGGACGCTCGAGATCGTCCGGCACCCTGAGGTAGAGCGCGCGGTTGAACAGGGCCCGGTTGAGGGCGCGGAACTTCTCGCGGAGCGGTTCCCCCGCCTCCAGCAGGTACTTCGCGTCCTCCGGGTGGGACCAGAGATCGGGGGGCGTTAGGACCTCCACACCGGCCCGGACGAGGTCGTCGGGCACGACGGCGCGGCTACCGGAGGGGTCATGGAGCACGAGGACCGCACCGGCCTCGGCCTCCGGCAGGCGGAGGGGGCCCCCGCGAGGCTGGACCCTGACCTCCCGAAGGGCGTCGAGGCCACCGAAGTACGAGTACTTCCGGAAGAGGGGATTGACCTCGGGGGGGAGGGCGCGGAAGGCCCGGTACGCCTCGCGCCGGGCTTCGCCCATGTTCTCGGGCTCCTCCGTGGCCGCCGAGGCCTCCTCGAGCCGCTCGGCCGGGAACCAGGAATCCAGACCCTTCTCCTCGACCGCGGCCATGGTGTCCTGGGGGAACCCACCCCCCATAAAAGGGAGCCCCGCCGTAGAGGCGGGCTCACTCTTCCCTTATAAATCCGGCCCGGCTGAACGGCGGGGAGCAGGAGCCTGCCATGGCGTGGGACATGTACCAGGAGAAGATCCTGGACCACTACAAGCACCCGCGGAACTTCGGCCACGTGGAGTCCCCGGACCTGACGGGCGCCGAGAGCAACCCCCTGTGCGGGGACCACATCACTCTCGAGCTCAAGCTCGACGCGAAGCAGACGACCATCGAGCAGGCCCGCTTCTCCGGGGACGGCTGCGCCATCTCCATGGCGAGCGCCTCCATGCTCACGCAGAAGCTGCAGGGCCGTCCGCTCTCCGAGGTCTCCCAGATCCGGCGGAAGGACGTGGAGAAGATGCTCGGCATCCCGCTCTCCCCCGTCCGGGTGAAGTGCGCGCTCACCTCCCTCAAGGCGCTGGCCCAGGCCCTCTCCACGACCCCGACCCCGCTCACGGTCTCGGAGGCGCCCGAGGAGGCGCCCGGCGCCGGCGGGGGGGCCGCTTGATCCACGTCGACGCGGACGCCTGCTGCCTCTGCGGGCTCTGCACCGGGGTCTGCCCGCCGGACGCGCTGGACCTTACCCTCACCTCGCTCGAGGTGCTGCCCCACTGCACCTCCTGCGGCCTCTGCGTGCCGTACTGCCCGGTGGGGGCGCTCTCCGGAGGACGGCTCCAGGAGCGCCGGGCCCCCATCCGGCTCGTCCGCTGATGCCTCCCGGGCGACTCCGGCCCCCCGGGCCCCTCCTTCCGGACCGAAGGACCCCTCGAACGGGTGGAATCGGTGCGACACAATGTTCAATACCGCCGACCCTGTCCACAGCAGGACCCATGCCGGGACCGAACACGGCGGGGCCACCCTCACCCACTCTTGACGGGGCGCGGGTGCTCCTCGTGGACCCCTACCTCCGTCGCGAAGACCCGATGGAGCGCCAGGGGGAGGAGCAGTACCCTTCGCTGGGAGTCCTCTCGCTGGCGGCCTATCTGCGCCACCGTGGAGCGGACGTCCGGGTGGTGGACCTGACCTTCGAACGTGACCTGGGTCGGGTACGGGAGGCCTTAGGGAGCTTCCGTCCGGAGGTCGTGGGGGTCCACACCAAGACGCTCACCCTGGAACGCTCCCTCGCGCTGGCCCGGCTGGCCCGCGAGGCGGGGGCGTTCACGGTGGCCGGGGGGCCCGACGCCAGTTCCCGGGTCGACCGCTACCTCCGATCGGGCTTCGATGCGGTGGTCACGGGAGAGGGGGAGACGACGCTGGTGGACCTGGTCCACGCGCGGAAGGAGGGCTCGACCCTCTTCGGGATTCCCGGCGTCGCCTTCCTCCATGAAGGCAGCTCCGTCCAGGGTCCCCCGCGCTCCTACCTGCCGGACCTCGACGCCCTTCCCCTCCCCGCGTGGGACCTGATCGACCTGGAGGGGTACCTCGACCGGTGGTCCCGGCTCACCGGGGACCGCAGGATGGCCGTGGTCACCTCGCGGGGGTGCCCGTTCGACTGCTCCTGGTGCTCGAAGCCCACCTTCGGACGGACCTTCCGTCAGCGTTCCGTGGGTTCCCTGATGCACGAGCTCGCCATGCTCCGGGAGCTCTACGGCGTGGACTACGTGCGTGTCTGCGACGACGTCTTCGGGATCCAGCGCGCCTGGACCGAGGAGTTCCTCGAGGAGATGATCGCGCGGGACTGGGGGATGCGCTTCGAGTGCCTCTCCCGGGTCGATCTGCTCAAGCCCGAGCTCCTCCCCCGGCTCAAGCGCGCCGGGCTTGCTCGCGTCTTCCTCGGGGTCGAATCCGGGAGCCAGAAGATGCTCGATCTGATGAACCGGGGGACCCGGCTCACCCAGGTGGAGCGCTGCGCCCGCGCCCTCAAGGAGCACGGGGTCCGGCAACACTGGTTCCTGATGCTGGGCTATCCCGGGGAGACCCTCGCCGACATCGAGTCCACCGTGGAGCTCTTCCGGCGCTACAGCCCGGAGGAATACTCTGTGTCGGTGGCGCTCCCGCTGCCGGGCACGCGTTTCGAGAGGCTCGTCCAGGGCTCGCCGGCGACGGGGGAGAACCCGCTCCTCTTCGAAGGGGTGGACGGGGAGATCGTCCACCGGTGGACCCGGGGCCGCCTTCGCTTCTGGCGGAGGATGGCCCCGTTCGCCTCCCACTTCCGCCCCTCCACCTCCGCCCGCTTGGAGCGCGCGTCGGACTGGTTCGGCCAGGAGGTCGCCCGAAGGATCGTAGTGGGCGAGGAGGCCCCCCAGGTCCTCCCGCGGCGTGAGGAGCCTCGCCAGAGCTGGCTCTCGCGTCCCCCGGGGGAGCCTCCCCGCCGTCCGGCCGCGTAGGGTCGCCCTCCTTCCTTCAGCGCCGAGCTTCGTCGCCCGGCCGGCCGTGGACGGGGCAGGGGCGCTTCAACCGGCAGAAACGGCATTTCTCGGCCGTGAGAGGTGGGATGGGCTTCCGCAGCCGTCCGTACTTCCTCCGGGGCATCTTGGCCGGGGAGGACCCGTCGCGGTGCCAAAGGGCTTTGGGGAGGGCAGGCTGCCCTCGCTCGTCGGAGGACCTTGGACGAGGGAATCCGCGGGGTGGCGAGCCCTGCCGGCACGAGCGCGTACGCCGCCCGTGGCGTCGGGATCGGGGTCGCTTGCTCCGAGCACTTCCGCCGCTCCGGTGAGCTGACGCTGAGCTCGTTGGGGATCGGGACCTACCTCGGAGCGGCGGACGCCTCCACCGATGAGGCGGTCCGGTCGGCGACCCTCCGGACCCTCTCCTCGGGGGCGGTCAACGTGGTGGACACCGCGATCAATTACCGCGGGCAGCGGGCGGAGCGCTCGGTCGGCCGGGCACTGGCCGAGGGGATCCGCTCCGGTAGCTTCTCCCGAGAAGGGATCTTCCTCTCGAGCAAGATCGGCTACCTGGCCCCGGACTCCGAGTCCGGGGTCCCGCCGCGGCAGTGGGTGGTGGAGGAGCTCTTCGGGACCGGGGCCTTGCGCCCGGGGGAGCTCGTGGGCGGATCCCACGCCATGAGCGTCGGTTACCTGCGGGACCAGCTGGCGCGCACCCTCAAGAACCTCGGAGTGGAGACCGTGGACCTCCTCTACCTGCACAACGCGGCCGAGTCGGAGCTTGTGGAACTCGGTCCGAAGGCATTCGAAGGGAGGCTGGCCGAGGCGTTCGCCTTCCTGGAGGAAGCCCGCCGCAAGGGGAGGATCGCGGCCTATGGGCTCGCGACGTGGGACTCCCTGCGCCTGGGCCGGCAGGAGGAGGGCTACCTCTCCCTCGAGCGCGCGACGGAGATCGCCCGGGAGGTCGGGGGGGAAGGGCACGGACTTCGGTTCGTCCAGTTCCCCCTCAACCCGAACATGCCCGAGGCGCTCCTCCTGAAGAACCAGCGGGTGGGGGGAAAGGCCCACACCCTGCTCGAGGCCGCGGCCGCCCTCGGGGTGGCGACGTTCTCCTCGGCGCCCCTGCTGCAGGGGGAGGCGATCGGCCAACTCCCTTCGGCGGGAGCGCTCACCCCGGCCCAGACGCTTCTGCAGTTCGCCCGGAGCGCCCCTCACCACCTGGCCGCCCTCGTGGGCCAGAAGGACCCCCGGCATGTCCAGGAGAACCTCGCCCTTGCCCTTCGTCCCCCGGAGGATCCGGAGGTCGTGCGGACATGGGTCTGAAGCTACCACCGTGCTAGAGGGGAAACCGGACGGGCTCGCGATGGGAGCCCGACCGGGGGTTCCGGGGTGGGTGGAAGCCCCCCTCCGACTCCTGAGACTCGATTCCCGTCCGAGCGGTCGCTGGAGGGCGTTGACTCAACGCTAGGCCGACCTTGGACGCCGGGGAGTCCCGGCGTTCCCCGTCGGAGAAGGAGCGGCAGGGGGCGCGGGAGGATCGGAGGATGAGGCCGGTGCGGTGCCCTTCTTCAGGATCGCCGCAAGCATCCCCAGGAACGGGCCGGAGAGGAGCATGAATTCCTCCAGGCCGAGGGTGATGGTGGGGGCTCCGGGGACTCGCGAGGGGGAGGGTGCGGCGGACTTGGACTCCCCCATCGCGGAAGGGGTCGGGGACGGGGGGGGAGCCGCGGCCAGGGCCGCCGCCCGACGACGGAGCTGCTGGACCTCCTGGTTCATCAGGGAGAAGAGCTCGGTAGCCTCCTCCATGGTGATCTGCCGACGGGTCAGGCGCTGCATCAGGTAGACCCGCCGCTCCTCTACGGTCACCTCAGTTGTGGCGGCCACGCCGGGTCAAGGGGGCTCGAGAGGAAAACCCTTCGCCGCGCCCGCCCTCACGCTTATACGCGCCCGGAACGATGAACAGGGACATGGAAGGGAACGTCGGTCCTGCTCCGCCCGGGAAGCATCTGCACGTACGGCTGACGGACGAGCGGGGGGCCATCTACGACCACATCACCGAGTACCTCAAGGTGGCCGGGAAGGCCCCAGACTGGTACTGGCGGACGGTCGGTCGGCTCGAGGGTCAGGAGGAGGAGAACATGGAGGAGCTCCTGGCCAGCGCCTTCGAGGCCGGGGCGTACCTCGCCCACGCGAGCCCTCCCGAGCTCGCCTTCCAATGGGTCACCGAGCAGGAGTGCGAGCGCGAACGCCGGGCCAATGAGCAGCAGGGCGAAAAGGACGACCAGCGCCAGCGGGACCGCTCCGCCCTGAGCCATTACGCCTGAAGAGAGGGGCCGCGGAGGGGAGGGTGGGGGCCGTCCGAAGCCTGGATGAGACGGACTTCCGCGGCACGCGTCTCGCGCTGCCGGGGCGGGTGGCGGTGCTCTTCCGGATGCCCACCTGTCCGTACAGCCGGGCGTTCCGCTCGCGCTACGCCCAGCTCGAGGCGCCGGCCGATGTCTGCCTCGCGGACTACGCGGTGGGGGACTTCTACGACACGGTCCCCCTCTCCCTGGAGGTGAGCGTGGTCCCCACCGTCGTGGGCTTCGAGGAGGGCGAGGTCGTCTGGCGCCACGATGGAGCGCCGGGACGGGGGTTGGGGGAGGCCACCCTGAAGCGCATCCGGGTCTGGGGCGCCCCTCCGGCCACGGAAGGAAAAGGCCCCTCTTAGTCCCCGAACGGGACCCCTTCCCACGCGGACCGGACGAGCCTCTCGAGCTCTCCGCGAGTCGGGACCCTTCCGCTCCCAATCCGCCCAGGTTCGTTCTCGAGCGCTTGGAGGAGCTCGGAGAGTCCCGAGGGGGGACTGGCCGGTACGGGGGAGCCTCCCAGCTGCTGCAACCCCTCGGGGATCCCCATCCTCTGGAAGATCGATCGGAGCGAGCTCGCGAGCTCCCGGGGGGACTGGAGCGCGGGCCCTCCGAGCAGGTCCTGGGCCGGCCGAAGGCGTTCCCGGGCGGCCGGGAACTCGAACTCGAGCACGCCGGGGAGAAGGAGGGGGAGGAGAAGTCCCGGCGGCCGGTCGATCCGGGGGGAAAGCACCCTCGCCAGGTCGCGGGCGAGCCCGCTCCCCGTCTGGGCGCAGGCGACGCCGGCGAGGGCGGTGGCCTCGAGGACCGTCTGCGGAGCCTCGACGCGGTCCTCGAAAGGGCCCATCCGGTCAGACCAGGGGAGGAGTTGCCGGAGCGCTCCGAGCGCCAGGGCCTGGGAGAACGGGCTCGACCATTCCGAGCTCAGCGACTCGATCGAGAGGGCGACGCATTCGGCCGCTCCCAGGGCGAGGGAGCCGCGACCGAGGGCCTCCGCCAACGTCGGATCAAGGATGGCCCAGTCCGCCAGGAGGGAGCGGTTCATCCTTTCGGTCAGCGGAGCCCCCGGACCGTTCGAGAGGGTGCACGTCCAGGACATCTCTGCCCCTCCCGCCGGACCCGCGGGGATGAGCGCGAGAGGGAGCCGGGAACCCTCCGACAGGTCTCCCAGGGGCCCGAGGCCTTCGGTGTCGAGCTCAGGGTGGGCGGCGAGCACCGCGGTGAGCTTGGCCAGGTCCAACGCGCTCGGACCGCCCAGCCCCACCACGAACTCGGCCTTGGACTCACGGGCCCGACGGGCGGAATCGAGCGTCTGGTACGGGGTAGGGGGGCGCTCCCCCACCTCCAGGAGATCGACCTCGGAGCCACCGCGGGTGCGCTGTTCGAGAGCGTCCTCGACCGCCGCGCGGGGGACGCGTCCGGTCTCGGCCACGAAGAGCGTTCTCCCCTGGGTGAGCGAGGAGAGGAACTCGATCGAGCCGGCCCCCAGAACGATCCGGGGGACGCTGAAGAAGTCCATTTCCCCCTCGCCGGCCCTTCAGAGGAACTCGGTGGGGATCTCGGTGGCGGTGCGGACCAGCTCCTTCGCCGCCGTGGTGTAGCGCATGATCTTCAGGGTGTTGCCCTTGATCCGGAGGGAGCCCCCGAGCACCGCCTTGATCGGTTCGATCTCGCGAGCGATGAGCTTGCGCCACTGGCCGTAGGGTCCTTCCAGGGAGTAGGCGGCGGTGCGCGCCCCGGGGGTGTCGAGCATGAGGGCCTCCCGGCACTTGCCGTGGAAGAGGTCGAGGTAGAACTCCACCGGTTGGGAGAGCGCCCCCTCGGGCTGGACCAGGAAAAGGAAGTCGCCCTCCCACGTCCGGGCGGCTTCCTCGTAGACCGCGTTCCGGTTGAGCTCGTCCTGGAAGCGATCGATCCACTCCTGGGACGGGAAAAGCACCACGCTCGGCCCCTCGCGTCCGGGGACCTCGGCGAGGTTAAGAATCTGCGGGGGCCTCGCGGGGGGAGGTCATGGAAGGCACCAAGCTGCCCGAGGCGCGTACCCCGCGGGCGGGGGTCAACGGGGAGGAGCCGTCCGCGCTGAAGGAGAGCACGCGGATCGAGGTGGGCGCCGGGTTCGTGCGGGTACGGGAGCTGGAGATCCGCGACGAGGCGCTCTCCCAGCGGCTCGAGCCCCTCGCCGAGCCGGACCGCGCCCTCGAGATGCGTCGCATCGTGGAGGTGGGGTTCTACTGCCTGGAACGGGCCGGCAGCGCCCGCGACCTGGACTTCGTCCGGCATCAGGTGGGGTCGCTCCTGCACCAGGTGGACACCCTGGTGCGGGGGATCCCCGCGTCCCTGGAGTCGCAGCTCGCGAGCCGCCTGGGGACCGGCGAGGGACAGGTGCTCTCCCCTGTCGTGCAGGCGGTCAACCACGCGACGGAGGCGACCCACCAGCGGATCCGCGAGGTGGAGTCGCTCCTCAAGACCGATATGGACCCGGCGAGCGAGAATTCCCAACTGGGGCGCGCCCTCCGCTCGATCCGCGACCTCCTCGACCCCCAGCGCACCGACTCCATCCAGGGCTCGCTCGGCGAGGCGCTCCGCTCGGTGACCGGCCCGGAGGGTCACCTGGCCCTGACGGTCAAGAACGTCGTGCAGGAATCGGTACGCCCGCTGGCGGAGGAGGTGAACCGCCTGAGCCAGCTGGTGAGCGCGAAGGACCAGCTCGAAGCGCTGGCGCGGAGCACGACCCTCAAGGGGGCCGAGTTCGAGGAACATCTGATCACCCGTCTACAGAATTGGGCGCGCATCGTCGGGGCGCAGGTCGAGCATGTGGGGACCGACAACCAGCCGGGGGACGCGGTGGTCGTGCTCGCGGCGAACTCCTTCGCCCCGGTCCCGCTCAGGCTCGCGGTGGAGGCCAAGGACATCGTGAGCGAGCGCCGGGGTCGCAAGGTCATCCAGGACCAGCTCTCCCTGGTGATGCGGGAACGCCACGCCCAAGGGGCGGTCTACCTCAACCGGAGCGAGCAGGGTCTCGCCCTCGAGATCGGGGACTGGGCCGAGGGGGAGGCCGCGGAGGGCCCGTGGGTGGCGTGCACGGACGAGCACCTGTTCACGGCGCTGCGTTTCCTCGCCGTGATGCTCCGGCTCAAGGCGAGGGAGAGCACAGACCGGTCCTTCGACCCCGCCCGGGTCTCCACGGAGGCGCAGCGCCTAAGGGACGCGCTCCATCACCTGAAGAAGATCCGCAACAACGTGACGCAGTCGCGGAGCCTGCTCGAGGACATTGACCGGGAGGCGCAGAGGATGCGCCAGGTGGTCGAGGACTCCCTGGAGCATCTCGAGGGGGTCGTCGGGAGGGTCGGGCAGCGGGAGCTCCCCGAGGCCTAGCCGGTCGCCGCTGCGTCTCAGCGCTCTAGCTCGCGCTCGGGGAAGAGCACGAGGCTCATCCCGCAGACCCCGAAGAGGGCCCGGCCCGCCTCGGCATACGCGCGATCCGCGGGGGTCGATCCACGCAGCGTGTTGACCGGACGGGTTAGCGGCGCCAGCTCGATCTTGATCGCCGTCATCCGGGATGACAATTGTCAGACAAACCCTATATATCTGTCGGTCCACGTGTCGGCCGTATAGGGAGCATCCGTCGTACCGTTGGCGGTCAATCGGGCGGGCAGAGGGAGGAGCCGCTCACGTCCCCCGGGGGTACCGGGGGACCGTCCCCACCGTCGTCACGACCGGGACGGCGCGCAGCGTGTTGCGCTCGCGCCAGCGTTCGAGGACGTCGAAGAGCTCGCGGAACTCTGCGCCCTTCTCGGTGATCTCGTACTCGACACGGGGAGGGATCTCGCTGTAGGCTCGCCGGACGACGATGCCGGCCTCCACCAGCGTCCGCAGGCGATGGGCCAAGGTCTTCGGCGAGAGCGAGAGCTGGTTCTGCATCTGGGTGAAGCGCATCGGCCGGCCCTTCGAGCGCAGAAGGGCCGACAGGAGGTCGAGCATGTGGGGCTGTCCGAGCATCGCGAGGAGATCGGCCATGGGACAACCGGGGCGAACTCCGGTGCGTCGTCCGGTGCCGATAGTCGGATGCGCCGTATCGGCGGCGAGACCAGGCATGGCCATCCGTATCCTTTGTGAAGTATTAAATCCCTTCCCAGGGGAGTTACCCTTCCCTCGCGCCCCCCTCCGAT